>NZ_CVTT01000081.1:0-231623 GCF_900006605.1 Pseudomonas sp. 58 R 3
AACAGCTCGGGTGCTCAAGGCTGCCAAGTCGGATAAACAGACTTAAACACTGCTTTAAATGAGTTCTTAAACGCAGACCTTGAAAGGCATGGCTCTTACAGCGGGTCACTTTTGCAAGGACGGCATTCCGGGCGTTTGCCAAAAGTGACCCGCTGTAAGAAGAGCGGAACCATAGGTAGCCGTTACCGCAGCAACGGATCTGTACACCAAAAAAACCGCAATAAAACACAAACCAGGCAAGTCAGATCAAAATAAAAATCACCGCCAACCCAGCAAAAATCGCCCACTTCTCCAGGTAATACCGCGCCCGATTACGCTTTTTCAGCTCCTTGCCACGCAAACGGATCTTGTACAACCGCGTAAACGCACGGTTCAACCCGCCCGTCTTGTCACCCTCATCATTAGGCGAACCCGCCGCCGCCATCACATTACGACTGAACCACCGGTTAAACGCCGCCGCCCAGCGGTACTTCATCGGGCGCTCAATGTCACAGAACAAGATGATGCGGTTCTGCTGCGTCGTGTTCTCAGCGTAATGAATGTAAGTCTCGTCAAACATCACCGGCTCACCGTCACGCCAGTAGTAACTCTCGCCATCCACATTGATATAGCAACCCGGATCGTTCGGCGTATCCAGCCCCAAGTGGTAACGATAGGAGCCTGCATAAGGATCACGGTGACGCACCAGCTTGGAACCCGGCGGCAACTCGGCAAACATCGCCGCCTTGATCGAGCCAATACCTTGCACCAGTTCAGTGGTGCGCGGGCACAACTTCATCGCCGACGGATGACTGTCGCCGTACCATTTAAGATAAAAGCGCTTCCAGCCCGACTTGAAGAACGAGTTGAAACCCACGTCATTGTATTGGTCCGAGCGCTTGATCTCACCCGCACGCATCAGGTTCTGGCCTTCCTGGCGGATTTCCTCCCAGTGCTCCTGCAGCGGGCTCAGGTCCGGAAAGTCGCTGGGCGACAGAAACGGACGGCTTGGCTGCTTGGAAAACAAGTAGAGGAAGCAGTTGATCGGCGCCAGGAACGTCGAGTGATCGCTAAGCTGGCGACCCAACTTGTGTCGCACTCTGCCACGCAGGTGAACATACGCAATGGAGGCAACGTAGAGAACAACAATGATGAGTTTCAAGGGATTCGTCACAAGTCAGAAGAGAACAGGCTGCTCCTGCGTGCACACAACGGCCGAGGATTAATAAGCAGCACCTGAAATCACAATTACACATTGGCGGCTGGCCGGACAAGTCTCTTCCGGAACCAGGCCATTGGCCTTTATTTAGCCACAGTTTGTAACCAAAGGTTAACTAAGAATTGTGAAAAGCTGTCTACGCAGCGTGTAGGACGCGCAACCACCTGTCTGGACGCAAGCCCGGAGTGGGGCTACTTACAGTGCAGGCGGTGGCGCTGCCAACGCAGAAAAAACTCGCCGTCCAACCAGGTTCCAGGCCCCTTTCAGTTACAATCGCGCCGATCAACCTCCCGCAAAAGGAACTTGCATGACACCTCAACCAGACCCCGACTTCACCGCGCTCCAGGGCGCCTGGGAGCAGATCTGCCTGGAAGACAGCGGCGTACACAACCCGCCCGACGCACACAGCGCGCCGGGTGCCATTACCACTATTCGTGGCGATCAGTTCGAAGTCCAAACCGTGAATGGCGACATATTGCTGGCTGGCCGGTTCACACTGGACAGCAGCACCACGCCCAAACGCATTACCTGGGTGGACTCCATGGGCGATGACGCCGACAAAGCCTTACCCGCCAGCTATCGCCTCGAAGGCGACGATTTTGTGTTTATCGCGGCGGATGAAGGCATGCCCCGCCCGACCGTCTTCAGCACCGGGCCAGGGCAAACCATGCGCACCTTTGTGCGTCGCCGGTAAAACCGCTGGCATCCGAAACGCCGACAGGGTTTTCACACAGCCTTCACCTTCAGGCCTTTAGCGTGAGGCCACCTACTCCAGTGATTCACTTGGCCCGCCGCTACTGTCGCGGGCCTTTTTTTGTGCGCCAAAACCGCTTTAAACCGAGCGTTTGATGGCCGTCAGGGTAAAACACAATGGCAATTGAGCCGGCTGGTGTTCGTACTGGTCATACAGCTCTTCCCGGTTGGAGTGCGGGTACTCCTGCAGATGCTCGATCTGCAGGTGCGCCGCAATCGCCCCGCTGACCACGCTGCCCAGGGTATGCACGTACCAATAGGACGTCGGCCCAGGAATCTGTGTCAGTCCTTCATACACAATCGACGATTGCAGCACGAACGGATCGCGTTGAAAGTACGAACTGGCGGGCAATAGCGGATTGCTGGCCTGAGGGTCGAAGACTTCCAGGAAAGGGTGAGTCTCATAGATCACCAGGGTGCCGCCGGGCTTGAGGGTACTGGCCACGTGCTGCATGAACAGCGCCACATCCGGCATCCAGCCCAGTACGCCAATGGTCACCAAGGCGATATCAAACCGGCCAAGCAGGTGCTCAGGCAGGTGATGAATATCGGCTTCGATGAACTGCGGGTTATGCGGTGAACATTCAGCCAGTTCCCGCGCTTGCGCCAGAAAAGCTGCCGATTGATCGACGCCCACCACCTCACGCGCGCCAAGGCCAAACAGCGACAGGCTTTCACGCCCGTTATTACAGCCGATTTGCACCACCGCCTTGCCGGCCACGCCGACCGTTTGCAACAGCGCGGTAATGGTCGGATCGAGGCGCGAAAAGGTCGGTTCAGCGACCGATTGCAGCAGTGTATTCCAGGTCGCGGTGTCTTTGTGCAGCGCGGCAGAAGCGTCCCAGGCGGCCTTGTTACTGGCGATAGCCTGTTGAGCTGAGGGCATGTCCATTGCGTCTCCAGAGAGTCATTTCAGCGGGCTACGGAAAATAATCCAAATACCTGCAAGATAAAACCCTCAGCAGCCGCGAAACTTCTGTTCAGGCCCATGCGTCACTAACCCAACGAGTGTCCAGCCCCTGAACACCCTTTGCGAAGACAGCGCCGTGGCCAATCACTCTGACCTGCGTAATACCTTGTCCCTGGACAGCCTCAACTTTTTCCTGGCGGATGTGCGCGACGGCCTAGGGCCATACCTGGCGATTTACCTGCTGGCCGTGCACCAATGGGACCCGGCCAGCATCGGCGTGGTCATGACCCTGGCGGGCATCGCCGCACTGGTCACCCAAGGCCCGGCGGGTGCGCTGATCGACCGCACACGCAGCAAGCGCGCCGTGATCGCCGTGGCTGCGATCCTGGTGACCGCCAGTTGCCTGCTGCTGCCGTTTGTCAGCACCTTCAGTTGGGTGGCCCTGACCCAGGCCGCCAGCGCCGTGGCCGCCTCGGTGTTTGCCCCGGCCATATCCGCCATTTCCCTCGGGATTACCGGACCACGCGCCTTCACCCGGCGTACGGGGCGCAATGAAACCTTCAACCACGCCGGCAATGCCGTGGCCGCGCTGCTGGCCGGCGGCCTGGCGTACCTGTATGGCCCGGTGGTGGTGTTTTACCTGATGGCCTTTATGGCGCTGGCCAGTATCGTGGCCGTGAGCTGCGTATCGGCCAAGGCGATTGACCATGAAGTCGCCAGAGGCTTTGACCCGGCCCACCACAGCGATCACGAACAACCGTCCGGCGTGAAAGTGCTGCTGGCCAACCGGCCGCTGCTGATATTCGCCATCTGCTGCGCCCTCTTCCACCTGGCCAATGCAGCGATGCTGCCACTGGTCAGCCAGAAGCTTGCGCAGATCAACCTGCAGATGGCCACGCCGCTGACTTCGGCGTGCATCGTCGCCGCGCAGCTGGTGATGGTGCCGATGGCCTGGCTGGTGGGGCTCAAGGCCGATCTGTGGGGGCGCAAACCGTTGCTGCTCGCAGGTTTCCTGATTCTGCCGCTGCGCGGCGTGCTCTACACCTTGTCCAGTGATCCGTACTGGCTGGTGGCGGTGCAGATGCTCGACGGCATCGGCGCGGGGATCTTTGGCGCGCTGTTCCCGGTGATCGTCAAGGACCTGACCCAGGGCACCGGGCGTTTTAATGTGAGCCTCGGCGCGTTGTCCACGGTGTTTGGCCTGGGTGCGGCGTTGAGTAGCAGCCTGGCCGGTTTCGTCGTACAACAAGCCGGCTACAACGCGGCATTCCTGACCCTGGCCGGCGTGGCTGCGGCAGCCTTGGCGCTGTTATGGCTGGCGATGCCGGAGACCTTGGAAAAACCATCGTTCGCCTGCCATACAACTGTCGCCTGACATATGCGACAATGCGCGCCAAATTCCAACACACAGCCAAAATATTCTGCTCAGCGACCGGGTTTCGCGCCTTGATGTCGCTGTTGACGCATGCCTGAAGGCTCCTGCCGCCACGCTCGCAACTCATTGATAGGTAAAGTAATTGATCTCCACAGCTAACATCACCATGCAGTTCGGCGCCAAGCCGCTCTTCGAGAACGTCTCGGTCAAATTCGGCGCCGGCAACCGTTATGGTTTGATCGGTGCCAACGGTTGCGGCAAGTCGACCTTCATGAAAATCCTCGGCGGCGACCTCGAGCCGTCCGGCGGCCAGGTCATGCTGGAGCCGAACGTGCGCCTGGGTAAACTGCGCCAGGACCAGTTCGCCTACGAAGAATTCACCGTACTCGACACCGTGATCATGGGCCACGAAGAGCTGTGGCGGGTCAAGGCTGAGCGTGACCGCATCTACTCGCTGCCGGAAATGAGCGAAGAAGACGGCATGGCCGTTGCCGAGCTGGAAACCGAATTTGCCGAAATGGACGGCTACACCGCCGAATCCCGCGCCGGTGAACTGCTGCTGGGCCTGGGTATTCCGCTGGAGCAGCACTTTGGCCCGATGAGCGAAGTCTCCCCAGGCTGGAAACTGCGGGTATTGCTGGCCCAGGCGCTGTTCTCCGACCCTGAAGTGCTATTGCTCGACGAACCGACCAACCACTTGGACATCAACACCATCCGCTGGCTGGAAAACATCCTGACCCAGCGCTCCAGCCTGATGATCATCATCTCTCACGACCGTCACTTCCTGAACAGCGTGTGCACCCACATGGCTGACCTGGACTACGGCGAGCTGCGCCTGTTCCCGGGCAACTACGACGAGTACATGACCGTGGCGACCCAGTCCCGCGAGCAACTGCTGTCGGACAACGCCAAGAAGAAGGCGCAGATCTCCGAACTGCAGTCCTTCGTCAGCCGCTTCTCGGCCAACGCCTCGAAAGCCAAGCAAGCCACGTCCCGTGCCAAGGCGATCGACAAGATCCAGCTGGCCGAGGTCAAGCCTTCGAGCCGTGTGAGCCCGTTCATCCGTTTCGAGCAGAACAAGAAGCTGCACCGCCAGGCGGTGATGGTCGAAAAAATGGCCAAGGGTTTCGACGGCAAGCCGTTGTTCAAGGACTTCAGCTTCCAGGTTGAAGCCGGCGAGCGCGTGGCGATCATTGGCCCGAACGGTATCGGCAAGACCACCCTACTGCGCACTCTGGTCAACGAACTGACCCCGGACGCCGGCAGCATCAAGTGGACCGACGCCGCAGAGCTGGGCTACTACGCCCAGGACCACGCCCATGACTTCGAAGACGACGTGACCCTGTTCGACTGGATGGGCCAGTGGACCCAAGGCGAGCAGATGATCCGTGGCACCCTGGGCCGCATGCTGTTCTCCAACGACGAGATCCAGAAGTCGGTGAAGGTGATTTCCGGTGGTGAGCAAGGCCGCATGCTGTTCGGCAAGCTGATCCTGCAAAAGCCGAACGTGCTGATCATGGACGAACCGACCAACCACCTGGACATGGAATCCATCGAAGCGCTGAACCTGGCGCTGGAAAACTACCCGGGCACGCTGATCTTCGTCAGCCACGACCGTGAGTTCGTATCGTCCCTGGCCACCCGCATTATCGAGTTGAGCGCCACCGGCGTGATCGACTTCAGCGGCACCTATGACGACTACCTGCGCAGCCAGGGCGTGGTGTTCTAAGCACCCGCTGTGGCAGGCCGGCTTACTGTTGCAGACCCGCTTCCCGTGGCGAGCAGGCTTGCCCTGCGCTGGGCTGCGAAGCGGCCCTAAAACCAAACACCGCGTTTTGCCTGGCAGAACGCGGTGTTTTTTATTGGGGCTGCTGCGCAGCCCAACGCAGGGCAAGCCTGCTCGCCACAATGAAGCCCTCGCCTCATGCGGCCCATTCAGCAAAACCCGTTAGCCAGCTTCCTTTTCCCCCACGCCCTTGCCATCATGCCCTCACCGCCCGCCCGCGAATGAGTGACCATGCCTGCCGTCGCCCCCAGTTCCCTGTCGATCACCCTGCAGATCGTCTCCATTGTTTTCTACACCTTTATTGCCTTTATCTGCATCGGCCTGCCGATCGCGGTGATACCCGGCTATGTGCATGAACAACTGGGCTTCAGCGCCGTAGTCGCCGGGGTCACCATCGGCGCGCAATACCTGGCCACCCTGCTCAGCCGGCCGATGGCGGGGAGGATGTCGGACAATGTGGGCACCAAACGCGCGATTGTGCTGGGCTTGGCGGGCATCCTGGTCAGCGGCGTGCTGACGTTTTTTGCCACCTTGCTTGAAAGCATGCCCGCCGTGAGCCTTGGGGTGTTGATCGTCGGCAGGCTGCTGCTCGGCGTGGCCCAAGGCCTGATCGGCGTTGGCACCATCAGTTGGTGCATGGGCGCGGTCGGTGCCGAACACACGGGGCGCTCGATCTCCTGGAACGGTATCGCGTCCTACGGCGCCATTGCCATAGGCGCGCCGCTGGGCGTGGTGATGGTGGCCGATTATGGCTACAACAGTCTCGGTATCGCGCTGTCGGTGCTGGCCGCTTTGGGCCTGGTGTTGATCCGCAATAAACCCTCAGTACCGGTAGTGCGTGGCGAACGCTTGCCGTTCTGGGCGGTGTTCGGGCGCATTGCGCCGTTTGGCGCCAGCCTGTGCCTGGCGTCGATCGGCTACGGCACGCTGACCACCTTTATCACCCTGTATTACCTCAACCGTGGCTGGGCCGGTGCGGCGTACTGCCTGACGGTGTTCGGCGTGTGTTTTATCTTGTCGCGCCTGGTGTTTATCTCGGCCATCAGCCGCTTCGGCGGGTTCAGCGCGGCGATTGCCTGCATGACCATCGAAACCGTCGGCCTGACCCTGTTGTGGCTGGCGCCGTCCACCGGTGTGGCGCTGATCGGCGCCGGGCTCACCGGCTTCGGCTTGTCGCTGGTGTACCCGGCGCTGGGCGTGGAAGCCATCAAGCAGGTGCCCAACAGCAGCCGTGGCGCGGGGCTGAGTGCGTATGCGGTGTTTTTTGACCTGGCCCTGGCGATTGCCGGGCCATTGATGGGCGCCGTGGCGCTGAACCTCGGCTATGGCTGGATTTTCTTCTGCGCTGCGCTGCTGTCGGTCACGGCGCTGTGCCTGACCGTGCAGCTCAAGCGCCGCGCTTACTGATCAGCAGTCTGCAAACCGGCGCGGGTCGACTGACCCAAAGTGTGCACGAAAAAGCGCCCCGCTTCCGAGATCAGGTCGCGGTGAATGCCTTCGCGGTCGACACCGTCGGCATCCGTGCAAATCGCCGGCATGGCCAGCAGTTGGTCGCTGTCACACGGTGCCATGAACACAAAGTGCCCGGCCCCGGCCAATAGTTTGAAATCCGGCGGTTGCGGCAGTTTACGCGCCAGGGCGGCGGCGTTCTTGTCCACGGCCACCAGCTTGTCGCCGTCGCCGCTGTAGAGCAGCACCGGCACGTGCACATCGGCCAGGGTGTGGCGGCCGAACATCAGGCTCAGCGGCGCCATCAGCATCAAGGCATGAATACGTGGGTCGGCTTGCGGCTGCAGGTCTTCACGGTCGACCACCAGCTCTCCTTTGGTGGTGCAGGCATCGCGGTCTTCCGGGCGTTCCTGGCAATAACGGCGCAGGCGGTCGAAATCCGGCTTGGCCCCGGCCAGGATCAGCGCGGTTTCACCGCCGGCTGAGTACCCGATAACCCCCACCTGGTCGATATTGACGAACGGCGACAGCATCGTATCCCCGAGCGTGGCGGTAATCGCTGCGGAAATCTGGATCGGCCGCCCGTACAGGTTGCTCACCGTGCCCAGGCGGCTGTGATCCTTGTAGTTGTCACCAGGATGCAAAACGGCCACCACTACAAAACCCTTGCGTGCCAGTGAAGTGGCCAGGTCGTGCAGCGCCAGCGGTGTACCGGTGTTGCCATGGGACAGCATCAGCATCGGGAAACGCCCGATAGCGACTTTGGAATCCTGGGTGGCGGCCACGTGGTAAGGGCCCAACTGCGTGGAATGTTCATCGTCGGTGGACGGGTAGAACGCGATGGCGTTCATCGGCTGCTGATCCAGCGGGTCGAGAAAACTCATGCGATGAAAGCCCACACTCCAATGCGGGTGCGGCGCCGGGGCGGCGTGCACTGAAATCAGGCCGCCGAACAGGGAAAGAACCAAAACAGCACAAAGACGCATCATGGGGATGTCCACCTTTGCTGCGCGACCACGTTCAACACCCGCGGCATGTCGGTTTGAAAAGTCCATGGGCCAAGGCACTCGCTGCGGGTGATAAACCCATGTGTGCATAACCTGGGCCAAAGTAATGACAGCGGGCAAACGAAAAAACTCCGTACTCCGGTCGCGTTCAGGCGATCAGAATACAGAGTTTAGGCGCCCCGGTTCAGATTGGAACCGAACAGAGGCGAACTTTACACAAGCCTTACGCGGCGGCGAACAGTTGTTCGTTGATTACGACGTTGGCATCGCTCAAGGCTTTGCTGCGAACTTCTTCACCGTAGGCCAGGCCCTGGGCGCGGACAAATTCGATATCCGTGATGCCCAGGAAGCCAAATACCAGTTTCAAGTAGTCCTCGTGGCCCACATTGCTTGCCTGGCCCGCGTGCAGACCGCCAGCGGTGGAAACAATGATCAGCTTCTTGCCGCCGCACAGGCCTTCAGGGCCGGCTTCGGTGTAACGGAAGGTTTGACCGGCGACCGCAATACGGTCGATCCAGGCCTTGAGCTGGGACGGCACCGAAAAGTTGTACATCGGCGCACCGATCACTACAGCGTCAGCGGCGATGAATTCAGCCAGGGACGTGGCGCTCAGTTCAGCCTCGTGTTTTTGGACGGCGTCGCGCAATTCGGCAGCGGTGCCCAGGGCGCCCAGGGTCAGGCCGGAAAAGTGGCTGATGCCTTCGCCAGCCAGGTCACGATAGGTCACTTCCACACCCGGCTGAGCCGCTTGCCAGGCCTTGACCACACCAGCGCTGAGCTGACGGGAAGCCGAGTTGTCGCCGAGGATGCTGGAATCGATATGCAACAGTTTCATGCGGGTTCTCCAAGTGAGGATCGCGGCTGGGCGATCGAATGAGGTTAATCCTACACATGAACCCAATAGTCGATTAGACGGCACAAATGTGATTGTTTGTCCCGCCAGCAGGACAATCGATCTAAATTCTCAATGCGACGACACATAAATAGACGCCGACGAGGGCGCCGGCAGCGCGTAAGTGCGCTTCATCCACTGAATCTCTTGCTGGGGCGTGCGCCCGAACAAGCGCTTGAACTCTCGGCTGAACTGCGAAGCGCTTTCATAGCCCACCTGAGCGCTCGCCGTGGCGGCGCTGATGTCGTTGCGCAGCATCAACAAGCGCGCCTGGTGCAGGCGCGTGGACTTGAGGTATTGCATCGGCGAGGTGTCGGTGACGGTGCGAAAGTGCGCATGAAAACTCGGCACGCTCATCATCGCCTCCCGCGCCAGCACTTCCACGTCCAGGTGCTGGTGGTAAAACCCATGAATCTTGCGAATCGCCCGCGCCACCTTGCCGAACTGGCCCTGGCGGTTAAGCGCGGCACGCATCGACCCGCCCTGCTCGCCCGTGAGGATGCGGTAGTAGAGCTCGCGCATCAGCGCGGGGCCGAGGACCTGTGCCTCCATCGGCGCACTCATGGCTTCGAGAAACCGCAGCAGCGACTCACTGAGTTTGTCGTCCATGGGCGAGGAATACATGCCGCGCGGCTTGGCTTCGCGCAACTCGGGAAACCCATCCAAAGCCAACATCAATTCGGCGGCAAGGGTGAAATCCAGGCGCACGTACACCGCCAGCATCGGCTCTGCTTCGCTGGCCTCGGTTTCCATGGTGAACGGCACCGGCACCGACACCACCAGGTAATGCTGGGCGTCGTACAGGTAAACCTCTTCGCCCAGATAACCGCGCTTGCGCCCCTGGCAGACAATCACAATGCCTGGGTCATACAACACCGGCACGCGGTGCAGCGGCTGATTTGAGCGAAGAAAGCGCACGTCCTCCAGAGCGCTCAGGTTATAGCCTTCGACAGGCGCCAAGCGGCCCATCAGCGCGATGATTCGTTGGGTGCGGCCCATGGCACGTGGTTCCTGGCGAAAACAGCACGGTACTGCGCAAATACCGCCATGGCTATGCACTCATAGGAATAGGCAATCAGCACATTGGAATGGATATTCGCTCAAGCCGCCGTGTTCCGTAGCCTGAACCTGTACTTTCAGCCTTCGGAGTTTGCCCATGCTTATCGTCTACAACCCCGCCACCGGTGAAGAAATCGGCCGTGTGGCCAAACACACCTCAGCCCAGGTCAAGGCTGCCGTTGACCGCACCTGCGCAGCCTTTCCCGATTGGTCCGGCAAACTCGCCAAAGAGCGCAGCGACATCCTGCGCCGCTGGCACGACAGCGTTAAGGCCGACAAGGAAGCCTTCGCCGAACTGCTCTGCCGTGAAAACGGCAAGTGCCTGAGCGAAGCCCGAGGTGAAATCGACTACGGCCTGGGCTTTATCGAGTGGTACGCCGAAGAGGCCAAACGCGTCTACGGCGACACCATCCCCACCCACGACCGCAATGCCAATGTAGTGGTGACCAAGGAAGCCATCGGCCCGGTCGCAGCCATCACGCCGTGGAACTTCCCGTTCATGATGATCACCCGCAAAGTCGCCACAGCCCTGGCCGCCGGCTGCACCATGGTGATCAAACCCGCTGAAGACACGCCGCTCACCGCCCTCAAGCTGCTGGACTACGCACGCAGGGCCGGTATCGAAGCCGGCGTGCTCGAAGTGGTGGTCGGTGACCCGCAGGAAATCGGCCTGATCCTTACCGGTGACCCACGCATCCGCAAGATCTCGTTTACCGGCTCCACCGGCGTGGGCAAATTGCTCGCATCGCAATGCGCGGCAACCATCAAGAAGATGACCCTGGAACTGGGCGGCAATGCGCCGTTTATTGTATTTGCGGACGCCAACCTGGATGCGGCGGTACAAGGGTTGGTCAGCGCCAAACTGCGCAACTCGGGCCAGGTGTGCATCTCGCCGAACCGGATCTTTGTGCAGCACAGCATTTTCGAAGCTTTTATGGAACGCGTGAAGGCTGCGGTCGCCAACATCGAAGTAGACCAGGGCCTGCGCGAAGGCTTTGTGGTCGGGCCGCTGGTCAATCAACGGGGTTTCGACAAAGTCGTGCGCCTGGTCGACGAGGCCAGGGCGGCGGGCGCCAAGGTGCTGATGGGCGGCAAACCCCACGCCAAGGGTGGGCTGTTCTATGAACCGACCGTTTTGACCGGCTTGCAGGACGATTCACCACTGGCCACCGAAGAGATCTTCGGCCCGGTGTTCGCCCTCTATTCGTTCAAGGATGAAGAAGAGGTCATCGCCCGCGCCAACCAGACCGAGTTCGGCCTGGTGGCCTACGCCTACACCAGCGCACTCGGCCGGTCGTTGCGCCTGTCACGTCAGTTGGAGGCTGGCATGGTGATCCTCAACTCGGGTTCAGTGGGCACGGCGTCGGTTCCGTTTGGTGGCATCAAGCAGTCCGGCTATGGGCGTGAAGGCAGCTATTACGGGATCGAGGAGTACGTGCATGTGAAGTATGTGTTGATGGCGGGGGCGCAGTTCTAAGCCCTCTGCCCTCCAAAAGCCAGTGCCTGCAAGGTGCTGGTTGTTTTTCAGGCTGGATTTGTGCAGGCCAGGCGCGGATAGTTCGTCCCACTGACAGGACAATAGGTTGACCATGCAAGACCTCAACGACCTCTACTATTTCGCCAAAGTCGTCGAAGCCAGCGGCTTTGCGGCGGCCGGCCGGCTGCTGGGGATTCCCAAGTCACGGCTGTCACGACGCATTGCCGAACTGGAAGAACGCCTCGGCGCGCGCCTGTTGCAGCGCACCACGCGGCAATTGACCCTCACCGCCGTCGGCGAGCGCTACCTGCGCCATTGCCAGGCGATGCTGCTGGAGGCGGAAATGGCCGACGAGGCCGTGGCCAGCATGTCCAGCGAACCGCGCGGGCGCCTGCGGGTGAGTTGCCCGGTGGGCATGGCCCAACACATGTTGCCGGGGATGGTTGCCGGCTTTCTCGCCGCTCACCCACTGGTGCAGCTTGAGATGATGTTGGTCAACCGACGCGTCGACCTGGTGGCTGAAGGCATCGACGTGGCCCTGCGCGTGCGCGAACTGGGCGATGAAGACCCGTTGCTGGTGACCAAGCGCCTGCGCCAGGCCCAGACCGTGTTGGTGGCCAGCCCACAGTTCCTGCAAGGCAAGCAAATCAAGACCCCGGACGATCTCAAGCAATTGCCGGTACTCGCTGCGCTTGAGGCTGACCGCCTGGTGCACTTGCGGTTGATCGACCCGCAGGGCAATACCGAAAACTTATCCATGGAAGCGCGCCTGGGCATCGATGACTTTATCGTGCGCAAAGCCTGCGCCTTGCAGGGCCTGGGCTTTACCCTGCTGCCGATGATGTATTGCGAAGAAGAATTGGCCAGCGGCCAATTGGTGCAGTTGCTGCCCCAATGGTCCTCGCCGGGCGGCTGGCTGCAGGCGGTCTACCCGCATCGCCGTGGTGTTTTACCGGCGATTCGGGCCTGGATCGACTATCTGGAAGAAGCCTTCAAGGGTTGCGGAGACCGTTTGCTATGAAGATGAGCGAAGCACAAGTCGCGGCGTTCTGCCTGGGCCTGCCCGGCGCACGTGAAGACTACAAATGGGGCGGCGTGCGCGTGTTCTCGATTGCCGGCAACAAGATGTTCGCCGTGCAGAACCTGCGCGCAGACTCGCTGGCGTTCAAGGTCGACAAGGAACTGTTCCTCGGCCACGTGGACCGCCCCGGCATTCACCCGGCGCCCTACCTGGCGCGGGCGCAGTGGGTGATCATGAACACGCCCTACCCGCTCGGCGCCGAGGAACTGCGTGGCCTGTTGCAGCGCTCGCACCAATTGGTGGTGAGCAAACTGCCCAAGCGCACGCAGGTTGGCTTGTTGCTAGAGGACTGACAGCAGCGTGCCGCCGAGGAACAACTGGTCGAGCCAGAACACCTCGTGCAGCACCACAATCACCCAGAACAGCACCTGATACGGCACCTTGCGCGTCTTGTGGCGAAACACCTGTTGGGCAATCAACGCCCCGGGCCAACCACCGGCCAGTTCCACGGCATGCAGGATATTTTCGCGCACGCGCGGGCCTTCGGTTTGGGCCTTGCGTTTGTCGCCCCAGTACAGGAAAAACGCCACCACGCTGACCACGCCATAGGCGGCCAGCGGAATCAGCGTTTCGCCGCGATACCACAGCAGCGCCGAGCCGATCAGTGGCGCGGCGCACAGCAACACAAAAATCAGCGCCTTCAGGCGCGGGTATTGAATGCTCATGGCTTGACCGCCGTCCAGTCGATCCAGCCGAATTGCCAGGTGGCCAGGATCACCAGGCCGAACGCGATCCGATACCAGGCAAACGCCGCGTAACTGTGGCTGGCGATGAACTTGAGCAACGCCTTGACCGCAATCATCGCGAAGATGAACGAGGTGACAAAGCCGATGGCAAACACCGGCAAGTCATCGGGCTGGAACAGGTGACGGTATTTGTAGCCCGAATACACCGCCGCGCCGACCATGGTCGGCATGGCCAGGAAGAACGAGAACTCGGTGGCGGTTTTACGCGACAGGCCGAACAACAGGCCGCCGATAATGGTCGCGCCCGAGCGCGAAGTGCCCGGAATCATGGCCAGGCACTGGGCCACGCCGACCTTGAGCGCGTCTTTCCAGGTGATCTCATCCACCGTTTCAGCGTGCACCGCATGTTGGCGACGCTCGGCCCACAGCATGATCACCCCGCCCACTACCAACGCGGTGGCCACCGTGATCGGGTTAAACAGGTAATGCTTGATCAGGTCGGCAAAAATCACCCCCAGCACCACCGCCGGCAGCACCGCAATGATCAGGTTGACGGTAAAGCGCTGGGCCTTGGGCTGGGTCGGCAAGCCCATCACCACGTCGAGGATCTTGCGCCGAAACGCCCAGACCACCGCGAGGATCGCGCCCAGTTGGATAATGATGTTGAACGCTTCAAAGCGTTCGCCGCCGAAGCCGATCAGGTCGGCGACGATGATCTGGTGCCCGGTGCTGGAGATCGGCAGGAACTCGGTCAGCCCCTCCACCACGCCAAGAATCAATGCCTGTATGGCGGTCCAAAAATCCATGTATCCCCCAAAGGTCATGCGCTGCGGCACGCCTTGTCTGTCTTTTTAATGTTCACTGACCACGTGCAATCGTGATGCGCTGCGGATTTTCACCAGCCGAGCGCAAAAATTTCGTGAAAAATCAGGGAGTACTCAGGTTTTTCGGTTACAGGCCGAAAGCCTATCAGACAAGATGGAATTGTCGATGCAGCACACAATTATAAAAAGCACGGAGTGACAGGACGATGAACAGTTTGCGCAGCATGTCGATCAGCCGCCGTCTTTGGCTGATCCTGATAGTCGCCGTGTTGATGCTGCTGACCCTCGGGTTGCTGATGCTCAAGCAGATCCATGGCGACCTCTACCAGGCAAAACGCCAGCAGACCCAGCACGTGGTGCAAACCGCCAGCGGCGTGCTGGCTTACTATCAAAACCTTGAAAAAACCGGCGTACTGACCCGCGAGGCCGCGCAACAGCAAGCCCTCAGCGCAGTCCGCGGCCTGCGCTACGACCACGATGATTACTTCTGGATCAACGACCTGACGCCCGTGATGATCATGCACGCGGCCAACCCCAAGCTCGACGGCCAGAACCTCTCGGCCATCCGCGACCCGGACGGTTTTGCGGTGTTCAATGAATTTGTGCTCCTGGCCAAGGCCAAGGGCGCGGGGATCGTCAACTATCGCTGGCCCAAACCGGGCGCCGACGCGCCGGTGGAGAAAACCTCGTACATCCAACTGTTCGAGCCGTGGGGCTGGATTATCGGTTCCGGCGTGTATGTGGATGATGTGCAGGCTGAATTCAACGGCCAGGTTTGGAAAGCCTCGCTGATCGGCCTGGGCATTGCGCTGGTGATGGCGCTGCTGGTGATCCTGATCGCGCGCAGCATCGTGCACCCATTGCAGGCGGCAGTGAACGCCATGGGCAATATTGCCAGCGGCGAAAGCGACCTGACCCGCACCCTCGACACCCACGGGCGCGACGAGGTCACTCAACTGTCGCTGCACTTCAATAGCTTCACCGCCAAGCTGCGCCAGGTGGTCGGCCAATTGCAGGCGTGTGCCAACGCGCTGGGCCAGTCGTCCACGGAGCTGGGCACCAATGCCAGCCAGGCCCACGACCGCAGCCAGCAACAGTCCCAGCAGATGGAGCTGGTGGCCACGGCGATCAATGAAGTGACCTATGGCGTGCAGGACGTGGCAAAAAACGCCGAGCATGCCGCCAGCGAAATGCGCGACGCCCAGGCCCAGGCGCAGCAGGGCCAGGTGAATATCGACGGCAGCCTGCAACAGATCGACCAGCTCTCCAGCACCATCAGCCAGGCCGTGGAGGTGATCCGCACGCTCTCCAGTGAAAGCACCCAGATTGGTGGCGTGCTGGAAGTGATCCGTTCAATTGCCGACCAGACCAACTTGCTCGCGCTCAACGCCGCCATCGAGGCGGCGCGTGCCGGTGAGCAGGGTCGTGGGTTTGCCGTGGTCGCCGATGAAGTGCGGCTGCTGGCCCAGCGCACGCAAAAATCCACGGCCGAAATCCAGGTGATGATCGAGCGCCTGCAAGGTCATTCGGAAGCGGCGGTTAAAGTGATCAGCGACAGCCACAGCGCCTCGCAACTAACCATTGAGCAAGCGGGACAGGCAGGGGCGAGCCTCACCGCCATCGGCCAGGCATTGCGCAACCTCAACGGGCTGAATGCCTCGATTGCCAGCGCGACCTTGCAACAGGCGCATGTGGTGGAGGACATCAACCAGAACGTCACCCAGGCGGCAGGCTTGTCCCACAGCACGGCCCTGGCGGCAGAGCAATCCAGCGTGGCGAGTGCGCATTTGCGCGGGTTGAGTGAGCAGCTTGAGGGGTTGTTGCGCCAGTTCAAGATCTAGTACTCATGATCGTTCCCACGCTCCGCGTGGCAACGCCGCCACGGACGCTCTGCGTCCAGGCCTGACGCGGAGCGTCAGGGGATGCATTCCCACGCAGAGCGTGGGAACGAGCATTCCTACGACCCACCATCTTGGTTACAATCACCGCCCTCACCCACTCTCCCAAGGAACCACCATGTCCGGGCTTGAACTGTTCGCCGCCGCCCTGGGGGTGATCGCTGTCTGGCTGACGGTCAAACAAAACCCTTGGTGCTGGCCCATCGGCCTGGTGATGGTGCTGCTCTACACCTGGGTGTTCTTCGACGTAAAACTCTACTCCGACATGCTCCTGCAAGTGGTCTACGCCGGCCTGCAACTCTATGGCTGGTGGCAATGGACCCGCGCAGGTGAGGTCAAGCAGGGCCGCCAGGTCACAAGCCTGGGCTGGCCCGCGATCATGGTCAGCCTCGCCGTCGGCGCCGTGTTCAGCGCGCTGCTCGGCGCCGCCATGGCCCACTGGACCGATGCCGCGCAACCCTGGCTGGATGCCGCCCTCACCGGTTTCAGCCTGGTGGCGCAAATGTGGATGGCGCAAAAACGCGTGCAATGCTGGGCGCTGTGGATCGCCGTGGACGTGATCTTTGTCGGCCTGTTTCTCTACAAAGGCCTGTACCTCACCGCCGCGCTGTATGCACTGTTCACCGTGATCGCCGTGCAGGGCTGGCGTGAATGGCGCGCCGACCCGGCGTTGCACGCATGAAAGTGGTGGTACTGGCCGGCCCCGAATCCAGCGGCAAAAGCTGGCTGGCCACGCAACTGCACGCCCGCTTCGGTGGGCTGATGGTGGGTGAATACGTGCGCTATTTCATCGACCATCACCAGCGCGACACCACCCTGGCGGACATCCCGGCCATCGCCCGTGGCCAACTGGCCTGGGAAGACGCCGCCCGCGCCGCGCAGCCTCACCTGCTGATCCTCGACACGAACCTGCTGACCAACAAGCTCTGGAGCCAGACCCTGTTCGGTGACTACCCGGCGTGGCTGGATGACGAGCTGCTGGCCCGCCATTACGACCTGCACCTGCTGCTGTCCCCCGAGGACGTGGAATGGAGCGCCGACGGCCAGCGCTGCCAGCCTGAACTGGCCGATCGCCGGGTGTTTTTCCAAGGCAGCCTGGACTGGATCGAACAGCACCAACAACCCGCCCTGGTGATACGTGGCGACTGGGAAGCACGCCGCGCCACAGCCCTTGAGGCGGTCGAGCAACTGCTTGCCCAGCCGCGTCAAGGGCAATGTCTAACGCCTCAGTAGCCCAAGGACAAACCGGTGTTACGACGCGGGTCGTTCGCCCCGTAGAAACGGTTGTTGCCCACCGGCTTGCCGCCCAGCGAAGGCGCGCCCACCAGGATCGCCGCCAAGTGGTTGGCATCCTGGGGACCGGCAAACTTATGGCCCCAGCTTTCCAGAATCTTCTGGGTGTCCGGGCTCACCGCGAAGGTTTCCAGGTTGGTGGTCTCAGGCATCCACTGCTGGTGGAAACGCGGCGCGTCCACGGCTTCCTGGATGTTCATTTTGTAGTCGATGACATTAAGGATGGTCAGCAACGTCGCGGTGATAATCCGGCTGCCGCCCGGTGTACCGACCACCATCACTGCCTTGCCATCCTTGGTGACGATGGTCGGGCTCATTGATGACAACGGCGCCTTGCCCGGTGCGATAGCGTTGGCTTCGCCCTGCACCAGCCCGTACATGTTCGGCACGCCGACCTTGACGGTGAAGTCGTCCATTTCATCGTTGAGGATCACCCCGGTTTTGCTCGCCATCACGCCGGCACCGAACCAGTCGTTGAGCGTGTAGGTCACGGACACCGCGTTGCCCCACTTGTCGACGATGGAATAGTGGGTGGTGTTGTTGCCTTCATGGGGCGACACACCTGGCTTGATCGCCTGGGAATCCCCGGCTTTCTGCGGTTCGATGGCGGCGCGCAGCTTGGCGGCGTAGTCCTTGTCCAACAGGTGCGCGATGGGGTTCTTGACGAAATCCGGGTCGCCCAGGTAGCTGTTGCGGTCCACGTAGGCGTGACGCATGGCTTCGATCTGGTAGTGCAGGCCCTGGGCCGAGTGATAACCCAGGTCGGCCATCGGGTAGCCTTCGAGGATGTTCATGATCTGGCAGATCACCACGCCGCCGGAGCTTGGCGGTGGCGCCGAGACCACGTGGTAGCCACGGTAGTCGCACTCGATGGGCGCCAGCTCGCGGGTCTTGTACTTGTCGAGGTCGGCCTGGGTGATGATGCCCTTGCCGGCCTGGCTGGAGTCCACCAGCGCCTTGGCGACCCAGCCTTTATAGAAGCCGTCGGTGCCCTTGGCGGAGATTTCCTTGAGGGTCTTGGCCAGGTCTTTCTGCACCAGCTTCTGGCCGACCTGCATCGGCTGGCCGTTGTGCAGGAAGATCCCGCGCAGGTCCTTGTCTTTTTCAAACTCGCCGGTGGCGGTGTGCAGCAGGTCGATATCGCCCTGCTCCAGTTCAAAGCCGTTTTCGGCCAGTTTGATCGCCGGGGCAATCACCTGGGCGCGCTTGAGGGTGCCGTATTTGTTCAGCGCGGTTTCCATGCCGGACACGGTGCCGGGTACGCCGACGGCCAAGTGGCCCTTGGCGCTGAGGCCGTCGATGACCTTGCCGTCTTTGTCCAGGTACATGTCGGCGGTGGCTGCCAACGGGGCTTTTTCACGGAAGTCGAGGAAGGTCTTGCGCCCATCTGCCAGTTGCACGGTCATAAAGCCGCCGCCGCCGAGGTTGCCCGCTGCCGGGTACACCACGGCCAGCGCATAGCCCACGGCAACCGCCGCATCCACCGCGTTGCCGCCGGCCTTGAGCACCTCCACGCCGACATGAGTGGCCAAATGCTGGGCGGTCACCACCATGCCATTTTCACCGGCCACCGGGGCCTGTGACGCGGCTTGCACACCGCTGACCGTCAGCACCAGCGCAGTGGCAATCAGGGTACGGCTGAAGGGTTGGTATTTCATCCATGGCTACTCTATTTATTGAGGTGCACCAAAATAGCCCGACTCGAATCCAATCCCCAGCGCAATGGCGTTTTTATTACAGAACTTGTCGGTCATAGAACGGGCTCGAAAAAGCCCATGCTATATTTCGCGCCCAGACTGGCGGCAAGGCGCTTTGTGATGGCGATCAAAAAGACCGGGATTCGGGCGCAACAGGCCGACCAGACACGTGCGCGCATCTTGCAGGCGGCGGTCAAGGTGTTCACCCGCGACGGCTATTCCGGTGGGCGCGTCGACACCATTTCCAAGGCCGCGGACTCCAACGACCGCATGCTTTATTACTATTTCGGCAGCAAGGAACACTTGTTCGTCTGTGTGCTGGAACAGGTCTACGAACAGTTCAATAAAGCCGAAAGCACGCTCAAGCTGGACCTGGGCGACCCCGTGCAAGCCTTGCGTGAACTGGTGGCCTTTATCTGGAGCTACTACGTCAAGCACCCCGAGTTCGTGGCGATCCTGAGCATCGAGAACCTGCACCAGGGCAAACATGCCCGGCAGTCGGGTGAGATGCGCAGGCTGTCGGGCGAAGCGGTTGGCGTGTTACGCCCGATCATCGAAGCCGGCCAGACCCAGGGTGTGTTTCGCCAGGACATCGACCTCAAACACGTGTATTTGATGATTGCCTCGCTGTGCTACTTCTATAACTCCAACCGCCACACCCTCAGTTCATTCCTCGGTGAAGATTTGGCGGACAAGGGACAGCAGCAGGATTGGCTGGGGTTTATCAGTGACTTGGTGCTGCGGGGTGTAACGCCGATTTCCCGGTAGAAACCGGTTCATCCTGTGGGAGCGGGCTTGCTCGCGAATGCGGTGGGCCAGTGACAGATAAATTGACTGACCCACCGCATTCGCGAGCAAGCCAGCTCCCACAGTTTTAACCGCGTCCTGTCAGTGAGTGCCAGGGTTGGCGCGCAGGTGCGCGACCTTTTGTTCCAGGCCCTTCCACTGCGGCGCATTGGGTGCAAAGCGCGTGCGCAGGTAGGCCACCAGATCCGCTACCTGGTTATTCGACAGGCTGTCCTTGAACCCCGGCATATACCCCAGGTCCTGGGTCGCCGGGTTACTGATGCCTTGCAAAATCACCTGGATCAAATTATCCGGCTGATCGCTGAACACGTTGGTATTGCTCGCCAATGACGGGCTCACCCCAAACAGCTTCGGCCCCAGGCCATCGGCGTGACAGGCCTTGCACGAACCTTCGAATACACGTCGGCCATTGGGGTTCGCAACAGTCGCAACCTGGACCTGCGCCTCGGCAGTTGCCTCGCCCTTGAGCGACGCCAGGTACACCGCCATCGCACGAATATCGGCCTTGGGCAGCTTTGACAACTCACTCACCACCGGCCCCATCGGGCCTGCCGCCACGCCGTGGGCATCGGAGTAGCCAGTGCTCAGGTAAGTAAATAATTGATCTTCGGTCCACGGCGTCGGTGCCTTGGACAGGCCCGTCAACGCCGGTGCCTCCCAGCCATCGACCACGCCCCCGGCAAGGAAGGATTTGCCGCCCTTCTGCGCCCCCATCAGGTTGCGCGGCGAGTGGCACGCGGCGCAGTGCCCCAGGCCATTGACAAGGTAATTGCCGCGATTCCACTGCGCGCTGCGCTCAGGCTGTGGGGTGATTTCACCCCGCCGCAGGTTCAGTGCATTCCAGCCCGCCATTAACGGCCGGATATTGAACGGAAAGCGCATGGCATTCGGCGTCGGCGCCTGGCTCACCGGCGCCTGGGACATCAGGTAGGCATACAGCGCCTGCATGTCCGCCTCATTGATATTGCGAAACGCGGTATAGGGAAACGCCGGGTACAGGTTGCGCCCATCGCGGCCAATGCCGTCACGCATCGCCCGCTCGAATGCCGGGTACGACCAGGCGCCGATGCCGGTTTTCACGTCTGGGGTGATATTGCTGCTGTACAGCGTGCCGAACGGCGTTTGCATGGCCAGGCCGCCGGCATTCGCGGCGCCACCCGGCGCGGTATGGCACACCGCGCAATCGCCCACCGCCGCCAGCAAGCGCCCGCGTTCGAGGGTAGCCTTGGACCAGGTGCCCGCGCCGGGCGGCGCGATCGGTGCGATTTCGTTGTGAAACGGCCAGGCCGTCGCCATCAGCGCCCCCAAGGTGGCAAACAACGCACCGAACCACCACTTCCTGCGTTTTTCCGGCGACTTGGCAGGCTCACCAAGGGTGCCGGCGTTCAGCGCCGCCAACACCCGCTCGGGCGTTATCGGCAACTCGCGAAAACGAATACCGGTGGCGTCATAGATCGCATTGGCAATCGCCGCCGCACTCGGCACCGAGGCCGACTCACCGGCGCCCATGGGCGGCTGGTCCTGGCGCGGCATCATCAGCACGTCGATCTGCGGCACTTCGGGGAAGGTCAGGATCGGGTAGCCGCCCCACTCCTTGCTCGCCACCGTCGACTCTTCAAAGGTCACCCGCTCCTTGAGCACACGGCTGGTGGACTGGATCACATTGCCGTGGATCTGATGCTGCACGCCCGCCGGGTTGATCATCATCCCCGAGTCATGGCCGATCACCACCCGCGTCACCGACACATCGCCGGTGTGTTTGTCGATCGCCACGTCCGCCACCCATGCCGCCCACGCCGCGCCGAAGCCGGGGAACTTGCTGTGGATATAGCGCGCATAGGCAAAGCCGCGACCGCGCAACAGGTGGTCATCGCTGGCGGTTTGCATCGGCGCCGTGCGCGGCGCCCAATTGGCCCGTTCGGCGGTGGATTTGACCAGGTCGATGGCGCGCTCGTCCTTGAGGTAGCGCAGGCGGTATTCCACCGGGTCGACGCCCGCAGCGAAGGCCAACTCATCGATATAGGATTCGTGCGCAAAGGTGTTGGGCAACGCCGATACGCCGCGCATCCACGAGGCGCGCACGATGGGCGCCATGTCGTTGATGGTCACGCGCATATTGTCGATGGCGTAGGGCGGGATCGAGGTGCGGTCGCCCATCTCGAACATCGCCGCCACCGGCTCCACGCGGCCAGTGAGCAACAGCGCCAGGGTCGGCGCGCCGTTGGACGGGTAGCTGGTTTCAAAATCATAGGCGGCAATGCTGCCGTCGGCGTTGAGCCCGCCGTCCACGTCCATCAACTGCGCGGTGCCCTTGGGTTCCCACAGGTGTTCCTGTTCGCGGGTCAGTTGCACCCGCACCGGCTTGCCCACGGCGCGCGACAACAGCAACGCATCGGCGCACACATCGTCCGCGCAGTTACGCCCGTAACAGCCGGCGGCTTCCATGCGGATCACGTCGATCAGCGCTTCGTCGCATTCCAGCAACCACGCAAGGTCGGCGCGCAGCAGGTGCGGGTTCTGGCTGCCCGACCACACGCGGCTGCCGGTTGCTTGATAGTCCGCCACGCCACACGAAGGCCCGATCGAGCCATGCATCTGGTACGGCCACAAATAGCTGCGCGGCATGCGCTGGCTGGCGCCCGCCAGGGCTTCGTCGACATTGCCCTGGTCGAGCACCGTGCGGCGTACCCGTGGGTTGTCGCGGATGGCTTGCTCGACATCGCTCATGTCCGGCAAAGCGTTGCGCCAAGGCTTCCAGTGCACCTGGAGTGCGTGGGCGGCCTTGATCGCCTGTTCTTCGCGCAACGCCACCACACCGACAAAATCGCGAATCACCACCACCGCGACAATGCCGGGGATATGCGCGATGGACGCCTCATCCACACTCAGCAGGCTGTTGCCGACAAAATCGCCGCAGTCGAGCCCGGCATACGGTGGGCGGACCACGCGGCCATGGAGCATGTCCGGCACACGCATGTCGTGCACATAGGTCAGCTCGCCGGTGGCCTTGCCGGGGATATCCACGCGCGCGGCGTCCTTGCCGACCAGGCGGTAATCTTCGACAGGTTTTAACGGCGCGTCACCACTGATGCGCAACTGGTCATGCTGGCCGCTGACCAACTCGCCGTAGGTGGTGGTGCGCCCGTCGGCGGCATGCACAACCCCGGCTTCAACCTTGAGGCTGCCGGTGCTCACGCCCCAGCGCCCCGCTGCGCGCGCGAGCAAAAAGCGCCGTGCTTCGGCAGCCGCGTTACGCAGCGGGACCGCCGAAATCTGCAAGGTCGCACTGGCGATGGTGGCGCCCTGGTTGGGCGCGCGCTCGGTATCGCCCAGCACCATCTTGACCTGCTGCAGGTTCAGGTCCAACTCCTCGGCCACAATCTGCGCCAGCGAGGTGCGAATGCCGGTGCCCAGGTCCACATGGCCGTTGAAGGCATACACCAGGCCGTCATCGTTTACCGCTATGAACAATCCCAGTTCCTTCGGTTTAACGGTGGGTGTGCCGCCCTTGGCCACCGGGCCTGAAGGTGGCAGCACATCATCGACAATCAATAACACGCCAGCCTTGGCCAGCCATTGCTCACGGGACATAACCGTCATGGTCGGCCCTCCACGCTAATAAGGCGCGCGGCACGCAGCACGGCGCGCAGGATTTCGATATGGGTGCCGCAACGGCACAGGTTCCCCGACAGCTCATTGCGCACCTGGGCTTCGCTGGGGTTGGGGTTGCGGTCGAGCAACGCCTTGGCGGTCATGATCATGCCGTTGAGGCAATAGCCGCACTGCGCCGCCTGCTCATCGATAAAGGCTTGCTGCACCGGGTGCGGCGCCTGGCGAGTGCCGAGGCCTTCGAGGGTGACAATCTCGCGCCCGGTTGCACCCGCCAGTGGAAACACGCACGACCGCGCCGCCACGCCATCAATGATCACGGTGCAGGCACCGCACTCGCCCAGGCCGCAGCCGTACTTGGGGCCGTTGAGTTGCAGGTCATTGCGCAGCACCAGCAGCAGCGGCGTATCCGCCATGGCACTGACTTCGCGGGTGTGGCCGTTGACCTTGAGACCAACGGTGATGGGTGGACTGATCATTCGCTTCGCCTGTATCAGTTGATGAAGCAACCACTACACGAAACAGTCAAAAAAAAGCGTCGCGGATGTGGGGCCTCGCGACACACTTGACACGTGAAGTGACTACTACATGAACTCAGAGCAAAAACGATGCCAGCGCCGTTTTATTCCTGCGGGTCGTCGATCATCTTGCGCAGCAGGAACAGCACCGCCACCCGCTCTGCGGGGTTGAGGTTGCTCATGGTCAGCTCGCTGATCTGCGCGGCGCGCGGCGCGGTTTGCGTGACCAGTTCGGCGCCGGCTGGCGACAGGTCGACCACCACTTTGCGTTTGTCCTGGGGATCCGGCTCCAGGGTAATCAGCGCCTTGCTCTTGAGCCGCTCGACGATACCGCGAATGGTCGCCTGGTCGACGGCCGTGGCCTTGACCAGCTCGGTGAGGGAACTTGCACCCTGATCGCGCAGCGCACACAGGGTGACGAACTGCACGGCGGTGAGCTGCGAGTCGCCGACATTCTGCTGAAAGATCGCCAAGTGGCGCTGGTAGGCCTTGCGCAGCAGATGGCCAACTTGTTCAGAGAAAACGTAGGAATCAGGCACGGCGTGGCTCGGTGGGTGATTGGCGATGGTGGGCATGATGGCGGGGATGTGCGAATCACTCAAGGATCTAGCTGAAGAAACACATTCACATTGTGGGAGCGGGCTTGCTCGCGAATGCGTCTATTCAGTCAACATCTTCGGTGACTGACACACCGCATTCGCGAGCAAGCCCGCTCCCACATTTGGCTCTTTAGTGTGCCAGGGAGGCTGATGGTGCAACGACATCGCCGCCGATCACCACCGCCTCATCATCCAGGTACACATCACAATTTCGCAGTGGAATATCCATATGGCACGGCGTCTTGCGCGTGCCGCCCACTTCGGTATTCGGCCCGGTGGAGAACAGGAAGTTGCCGTAGAACGCCCGTGCATCCATGCACATGCCGTCGTTTTTGTCGTGCAGGCCCATGGCCGTCCACTGCGCCTTGGGCTGCAAGCCCCAGCCGATATGGGAGATGCCGTACACCTCCGGGTCATTGAAATACTTCATGTAATCGCGCAGGTACTCGGCCTCGAAACCACCGTGGATTTCAGTGATAAATCCCTTCTCGATCTCCAGGGTGATCTTCTCGCGGGTGTAGGTCTTGAACGGCAGCAGGATGTCGCCGATATCCAGCACCAGCACGCCCTCGGCGGTTTCTTCGTTGGGCCACGAAAACAGGAAACCACTCGGCCAATGGTCCCAGCGCCCAGGCTCATCGGCAAACCCGTACTCGGTGACCGACGGGTATTGGCCCAGTGCGGCGCGAAAATCACTGCCGGCGCGGGATTTGACGTGGATCGAGCGGGCCTTTTTCAGCAACTGCTCGGCCGCCAGCACACGCACCTTGTCGGCTTCGGTGGGCAACATGCGCGCCAGCACTTCCGGCGGTTCCACGGCCAGCAGGATGCGCGTGCCGGTCTTGAGGATCTGCTCCTGCTCCGGCGAGTGCAGCAGCATCATGGTGTCGACGATCAGGTCGGCGGCCTCCAACGCGCGCTGGGCGGCGATATTGCCGGTGAGCGCGGTGTCGCCGCAATAGGCGGTCATGTCGTTGCCCATGGCCTTGGGATGGTTGAACGACGGCAATTCCACCGCATACACCTTGGCCCCCAGGCGCTGCGCCGCGTCCATCGCAGCACGCACGGTGCGCGGGTCGGAGTAATGGCTCTTGAGCACGGCGACGCTCTGGGTCGGGTCAACCTTCGACAGTTTCAACACGTGCTCAAACATCTGGGTGAGTTCGCAATCGCTTACCGGCATTTTCCTGTCTCCTGTGGGGCTGCACCAAGTTCAAGCATCACGCTTCACTCCGGTGCATTTTTATAGTGTGTACACCAATTAAAAACGATAAGACCCGAATTTAAGACGAACTGCAAGTGGTGCACCAAAACGTTACCAATCCACACAAACCCTACAGATAAAGGCCAAAAACCGTTACAGAGGATAAATACGGTCAAACAATAAAATTTTAAATGCAGGCTTCCCATTTCAAAAAATGAGCGTATACACTTTAAAAACCTTGCGGACAGATGCCGCCAAAATCAAAAAGAGAGAGGTTTACGCCCCATGGGAAGCACACAGAAAATCGCCATCGTCGGTGCCGGCCTGGGCGGCGCGGCGGCGGCCACCCTGCTGCAGCAAGCCGGTTTCGACGTCGATATCTACGAACAGGCGCCGGAGTTTTCCCGCTTGGGTGCAGGCATCCACATGGGGCCCAACATCATGAAAATCTTCCGCCGCATGGGCATCGAAAAACAGCTGGACCTGATGGGCTCGCACCCCGAGCACTGGTTCAGCCGTTGCGGCGAAAGCGGTGACTACCTCTCGCGCATCCCACTCACCGGCTATGGCGCCTCCTACATCACCGTGCACCGTGGCGACTTGCACGCATTGCAAATGTCGACCCTCAAACCCGGCACCCTGCACTTCAACAAGCGTCTGGAAAGCCTCGAAGAAACCGATACCCAAGTGCGCCTGACCTTCGCCGACGGCGAAGTGACCTACGCCGACATCGTGATCGGCGCCGACGGCATCAACTCCAGGATCCGCGAAGAGCTGCTCGGCGTGGAAAAACCGTTGTACAGCGGCTGGGTCGCGCACCGTGCGCTGATCCGTGGCGACCAGTTGGCCAAGTACGACTTGAAGTTCGAAGACTGCATCAAGTGGTGGACCGAGGACCGCCACATGATGGTCTACTACACCACCGGCAAGCGCGACGAGTACTACTACGTGACCGGCGTGCCCCATGCCGAATGGGACTTCCAGGGCGCGTTCGTGGACAGCAGCCGCGAAGAGATGTTCGACGCGTTCAAGGGCTACCACCCCACCGTGCAGGCGCTGATCGAGTCCACCGAAAGCGTGACCAAATGGCCGCTGCGCAACCGTAACCCGTTGCCGCTGTGGAGCCGTGGCCGCCTGGTGTTGCTGGGCGACGCCTGCCACCCGATGAAACCGCACATGGCCCAGGGCGCCGGCATGGCCATCGAAGACGCGGCCATGCTCACCCGCTGCCTGCAGGAAACCGGCATCAGCGACTACCGCACGGCGTTCCAGCTCTACGAAGCCAACCGCAAGGAACGCGCGTCCCGCGTACAAGCGGTGTCCAACGCCAACACCTGGCTGCGCACCCAGGAAGACCCGGCCTGGGTCTACGGTTATGACCTGTACGCCCAGGAGCTGAAATCGGGGGTGGCCGCGTGAGTACCTTTCTATTCGGCGCCCATGTGCAAGCCAATGGCATTCGCCAGCACTACCTGCGCTACGGCGGCAAAGGCCCGGCGCTGATTTTGATCCCAGGCATCACCAGCCCGGCGATTACCTGGGGTTTTGTGGCTGAGCGCCTTGGCGCCCGGTTCGACACTTACGTGCTGGATGTGCGCGGGCGCGGTTTGTCGTCCACCGGGCCGCAATTGGACTACAGCGCAGACACCTGCGCCGAGGACATCGGCGCGTTTGCCGATGCGCTTGGGCTCGATAGCTACGACCTGGTCGGCCACTCCATGGGCGCGCGGTTTGCCGCGCACAGCGCGGTCATGCACCCCCAGGGCGTCAACCGCGTGGTGCTGATCGACCCGCCTGTGTCCGGCCCCGGCCGGCGTGAATACCCCAGCAAGCTGCCATGGTACGTCGACTCGATCCGCCAATCGCTGGTCGGCATGGACGCTGATGCGATGCGCGCCTTCTGCGCCACCTGGACCGTCGAGCAACTGCAGCTGCGCGCCGAGTGGCTGCACACCTGTTATGAGCCGGCCATCGTGCGTGCCTTCAACGACTTCCACACGGTCGACTTCCACCAGCACCTGCCCAAGCTCAAGGCCCCTGCCCTGTTGATGGTGGCCGGGCGCGGCGGCGTGATCCTCGACGAAGACATCGCCGAAATCCAGAACCTGCAGCCCGCGCTCCAGGTCGCCCACGTGCCGAACGCCGGGCACATGATTCCGTGGGATGACCTTGAGGGCTTTTTTGCCGCCCTCGACGGCTTCCTCACACAACAATAAGGACGCCACCCATGCTTAAGCCTTACCGCATCGGCCAGATCGTGCCGAGCTCCAACACCACCATGGAAACCGAGATCCCGGCGATGCTTAATGCGCGCCAGGCAATCCGCCCCGAACGCTTTACCTTTCACTCCAGCCGCATGCGCATGAAGCAGGTGCGCAAGGAAGAACTGGCGGCCATGGACGGCGAGTCCGACCGTTGTGCCATCGAGCTGTCCGACGCCAAGGTCGACGTGCTGGGTTATGCGTGCCTGGTGGCAATCATGGCCATGGGTCTGGGTTATCACCGCAATTCCGAACAGCGCTTGCGTAAAGCCACCGCAGACAACGATGCCAACGCGCCGGTGATCACCAGCGCCGGCGCCTTGATCGAAGGCTTGAAAGTGATGGGCGCCAAGCGCATCGCCATCGTCGCGCCGTACATGAAGCCGCTGACCGAGCTGGTGGTGAACTACATCCGCGAAGAAGGCTTTGACGTGGTGGACTGGCGCGCCCTGGAGATCCCCGACAACCTCGAAGTGGCGCGCCACGACCCGGCCAACTTGCCGGCGATCGTCGCCGGCATGAACCTGGAAGGCGTGGACGTGATCGTGCTTTCGGCCTGCGTGCAGATGCAGTCGCTGCCGGTGGTGGCCAAGGTTGAAGCGCAAACCGGCAAACCGGTGCTCACCGCCGCCATCGCCACCACTTACGCGATGCTCAAGGCCTTGGACCTGGAGCCTGTCGTGCCCGGCGCCGGCGCCTTGCTGTCCGGCGCTTACTGAGGAGTTTTACGATGAGCGAACAATCCGCCGACGCCAACTACCAGGGCGTCTGGGGCAATCGCATCGGCTTCGGCAAAAAATCCGCGCTGCTGATGATCGACTTTATGCAGGGCTACACCACCGAAGGCGCGCCGTTGTATGCCCCTGAAGTGGTGGTGGCCGTGGCTGAAAGCGTCGAGCTGCTGGCCACTGCTCGCCAGCACGGGATTACGGTGGTGCACACCAATATCCGCTACCATCCCGGCCATTTCGCCGATGGCGGTATCTGGGTCAAGAAAGCCCCGGTGATGAAAGACATGGTCGAGGGCAACCCGCTCGCCGCGTTCTGTATCGAGGTGTTGCCCCAGGCAAATGAAGTGGTGATCACCAAGCAGTACGCCAGCGCCTTCTTCGGCAGCAGCCTGGCCCCGATGCTGCACGCCCAAGGCATCGACACCGTGGTGCTGGCCGGCTGTTCCACCAGCGGCTGCATCCGCGCCACCGCCGTGGATGCGGTACAGCATGGGTTTCGCACCATCGTCGTACGCGAATGCGTCGGCGACCGACACCCGGCGCCCCATGCAGCCAATCTGTTCGACATCGACAGTAAGTATGGCGATGTGGTGAGCAAGCAGGAGGCGATGAGCAAGTTCAAGGAGTAATAAGGATTCAACAGGAACCACGACAAAGAGCGTGGTCCGGAAAAACTGAGCGCCCCACCTTGGAATGCAATTGAATGTGGGAGCGGGCTTTCTCGCGAAGGCAATGTGTCAGTCATAGAGATGACACCTGATACACCGCTTTCGCGAGCAAGCCCGCTCCCACACTTGATCACCTCCAACAGGGACACCTCAATCTTCTGTCACTGCCTTTGGACGTCGCTTCTACAGCACTCCAAAGTGCTGGAAAAAAGCGGCTGTATAAAAACCATAAGTCACCGCCAGGAGACACCCACAATGCCCATTGCGAATGCAGCACCCGCGACTACGGTCGCCGAACCCGTTACCACGCTCTACCACAAGATCACCTGGAAGCTGATTCCGTTCCTGTGTTTCTGCTACCTGGCCGCCTACCTGGACCGTATCAACATCGGCTTCGCCAAGTTGCAGATGCTCGACCAGCTGCACTTCAGCGAAACCGCGTTCGGCCTGGGAGCCGGCTTGTTTTTCGTCGGCTATATCATCTTTGAAGTGCCCAGCAACCTGGTACTTGAACGGGTCGGCGCGAAGATCTGGATCGCACGCATCATGATCACCTGGGGCCTGCTCTCGGCCTGCACCATGCTGGTTACTTCCACCACCCAGTTCTACATCCTGCGCTTTCTGCTCGGCGCCGCCGAAGCGGGCTTTTTGCCGGGCGTTTTGTATTACCTGACCACCTGGTTCCCGACGCACCGACGCGGGCGCATCATCGCGCTGTTCATGATCGGCCTGCCGTTGTCCAGCGTCATCGGCGGCCCGCTGTCAGGCTGGATCATGGGCCACTTCGACAACCTGGGCGGCCTGCGTGGCTGGCAGTGGCTGTTCCTGATCGAGGCGGTGCCCAGCGTCCTGCTCGGCGTGCTGACCTTCTGGGCATTGCCCAATTCCTTTCAGCAGGCCAAATGGCTGTCGGACGAAGAAAAAGCCTTGCTGGAAAGCGAACTGCGCAAGGACGACGCCGACGCCACCGGCAGCAAGCACAGCTTCCGTGACGGTTTCTTCAACCTCAAGGTGTGGATGCTCGGCGGCATCGACTTTTCGATCCTGCTCAGCGCCTACGCCATGGGGTTCTGGATGCCGACCTTCATCCGCAACGCCGGGGTGACCGACACCTTCCACATCGGCGTGCTGACTGCATTGCCCAGCGTTGCGGCGCTGCTGGGCATGCTGCTGATCGGCGCCAGCTCCGACAAACACCGCGAACGCCGCTGGCACATCATCGTGCCGTTCTTCATCGGCGCAGCGGCGATGGCCACCAGTACGTTCTTTACCCACAGTGTGGTTGCCACCGTGTTGCTGTTCGCCATCGCGTCAGCCGCCATCATCGGCGCCGTGCCGGTGTTTTTCAGCCTGCCGGCAACCTTCCTCAAAGGCACCGCAGCGGCCACCGGCTTTGCCCTGGCCTGTTCGCTGGCGAATATCGCAGGCCTGGTCAGCAACTCGTTGATGGGGGTTGCGATCGACGTCACCGGCAGCAGTGCGGGTGCCTTGTGGTTTTTCGCCGGCTGCCTGATTCTCAGCAGCTTCCTGGTCATCGCCTTGCCGGCGAAACTGGTGAACCGTTAATAACAACAATGTTTTGCGGATGAATCATCCTGCCTACGAAGCAGTAGCAGAAGCAGAAATTCCGGGATGGCTATGTCAACCTGGTGACGCTGCCAACACCCGTAAAACCCTGACGGTTTGAAGCAGAACATGATCTAAATGTGGGAGCGGCGGTGCGACGATTCGCGAGCAAGCCCGCTCCCACCTTTTACGGGTGACATGCCTGCAGTATCTGCCGAAGCTTCACCGCCAGCTCAGTGGCCTGTTCCGCCGTCGCCACATTGGTAAAGCCCATCAACACACCCTGTGCACCTCCCGGCTCAAGGGTCCAAGACGACAAGGCGTTAACCGCCAACCCCGCCTCATTGGCGGCCTTGGCAACCACACGATCCGGCACGGGCACCCGCAACCGCGCCAACAGGTTAATCCCCCCGGCCTGTTCATCCACGCGTAAAAAATCCGCGCAATGCAGTTGCAACGCCACCACCAAAAAGCCCCTTCGCAACGCATACAACTGACGCATCTTTTTCAAGTGCCGGGTGAAGTGGCCCTGCTCGAGAAAATCCGCCGCCGTCAACTGCAACAACTGCGCACCGCGCTGCTGCAAGGCCTCGGCGCTGCGCCCGAACACCTCCACCAAGGCCGCCGGCACCACCAGATAGCCCAAGCGCAAGCCCGGAAACAGCATCTTGCTGAAGCTCCCGGCATGGATCACCCGGTCGTGCACGTCCTGGCTCTTGAGCGCCGCCAATGGCTGGCCCTGGTAGCGAAACTCACTGTCGTAATCATCCTCCAGCACCCAACTGCCCTGCGCTTGCGCCCAGGCCAGCAACGCCTGGCGCCGCGCCAGGCTCAACGCCACACCCAGCGGGCTCTGGTGGGCCGGCGTGACAATCGCCAATCGCGCCTGCGGCTCACGCTGAATGCCCTGCGCCACATCCAGGCCATCACGGTCGACCGGTACCGGCACCAGCTCAACCCCTTGATGGAGCAACAACTGCCGCGCATGCACATACCCCGGGTCTTCGTACCAGCAGCGCTGCCCGGCCATCTGCAGCGCGTCGCACATCAGGGTCAGGGAGCCGGCATACCCCGAACAGATAAATACCTGTTGGGGGGTGCATTCCACGCCCCGGTACAGCGCGAGATAACTGGCAATCGCGACGCGCAACGCCTGGGCGCCGCGCACGTCGCCCATGGCCAGGCTGTCGGCGTCGGTGCGGCGTACCTGCTGGGTGACCAGCCGCGCCCAGAGCTTGCGCGGGAAGGCATCCAGCGCCGGCTGGCCCATTTGCAAGGCTGGCGGCGCCGATGTCGGCGGCGGTGCGGCAGGCTGGGGCTTCATCGCCACCTGCGGCAATGTCCGCGCAATCACAGTGCCCGCCTGCCCACGCGCCTCGAAAAAACCCTCGCTGACCAGCAATTGGTAAGCCGCCTCCACGGTCCCACGGGCGATCTTGAGTTCCAGCGCCAGGCTGCGCACCGACGGCACCCGATCACCGGGGCCGAGTTGGCCCTGGTCGATGGCCAGGCGGAAGCGCCGGTAGATTTCCTGATATTTGGGCAATGACGACATCACAAGGAGGCTCGGCAGGACGACAAGGTGGAGTCTGATCATGTCCCAACCCACTTGTCCAATCATGCCCCTGTCGAGCGACCCGGCCACCACCGAAAATGGCGCATCTCTTAACGCAACCCGAGGATCACCCATGAAACACCGTCTCGATTACGGCCACGCCGCCCCTGTTGGTTACAAGGCCCTGGGCGCCGTGCACAGCTATGTGCATGGCTGTGGCCTGGAGAAAGAACTGATTGAACTGGTGTACCTGCGGGTTTCGCAGCTCAATGGCTGCGCCTATTGCCTGGACTCCCATTCCCGCGACCTGCTCAAGCAAGGCGTAAGCCTGGAAAAGATCATGCTGCTGGCCGCCTGGCATGAAGCCTTGCCGTTGTTCACGGTGCGTGAACAAGCCGCCCTGGCCTGGGCCGAAGTGGTCACCCAGGTGGCGCAAACCCACGTGCCGGACGCCGATTACGCCGCCGTGGCCACGGTGTTCAACGACAAGGAAGTCGCCGACCTGACCCTGGCCATTTCCTTGATGAACGCCTTGAACCGCGTGGCCATCAGTTTTCGTAAGGCACCGGAGGCGATCAAGGCCCACCTGGTGAACCTCAATGACCAATGAGCACGTCGAGTTCGCCCTCATGGAAACCGAGGCCGACTGCGTTGCAAGCTTTGCCGTGATGCAGCAACTGCGCCCGCACCTGACCGACGCCGCCCGTTTCGCCGCCCAGGTTCAGCGCCAGCGCCAGCACGGCTATCACCTGCTGGCCGCGCGTGAACACGGCAAGGTCATTGGCCTGGCCGGCTATCGCCTGACGGAAAACACCCTGTACGGTGAGTTTATCTACGTCGATGACCTGGTGGTGGACGCCACCTTGCAGCGCCGTCGCCTGGGCGAGCAGTTGCTCGACCGGGTCCGCGCAGAAACCCGCGCCCGCGGTTATCGTTACCTGGTGCTGGACACCGGCCTGCATATGGCCCTGGCCCAGCGTTTCTACTTTCGCCAAGGCCTGCTGCCGCGAGGCATGCACTTTTCCCAGGACCTGAGCCAATGACCCGCGCCCTGCTCCTCAGTTTCAGCCCCCACGGCAAGGCCGCGCAGACCTTCAAGCTGGCCCGTGCCCTGCTCAACGACCTGGTGCCTGGCGCCGACGTCATCGAGCGCGACTACGGCAGCCAGGCGCTGGCGCCGCTGAGCCGGGAATACGCGAACGCACTCACCACCCCGGGCGGTTTGAGTGGCAGCGCCACGGCGTTGTCGGAACAGTTGATCGTCGAACTGGAAGCCTGCGACCTGTTGATCATCTGCACGCCGGTGCACAACTTCACCGTGCCGGCGGCGCTTAAGGTCTGGATCGACCATGTGGTGCGCATCCATCGCAGCTTTACCATCAATGCGCAGTTTGAAAAGGTCGGCCTGCTTGAGGATCGACGCACCTTTGTGCTGGTCAGCAGCGGCAATGCGCGCAAGGGTCATGAGCCGGACTTTCTCACGCCCTATATGACCACCATCCTGTCTACGGTGGGTATCCATTCGGTGGACTTCGTTTACCTGGGCGCCATGGTGCGCGGCGAAGAAGCGGTGGCCCGCGCCGTGGAACAGGCACACCGGCAGCTGTACGAAGCGATCCGCCCCAGCTGAATGCGGGGCACGCTTGAGTGCGCAGCTCGACTGGCCCCTCCATGGGCCAGTCAGCGTTCGTCATGCCTTGGGGGTATCGACTTTCAAACGGTTTACCTGCACGACCCGGTCATCCGAACCCGCCTTGCGTGGGGCATTGATCGTTATCATTACGCCATCATTGGTGAGGAAAGTGGGCTTGGCCTTATCCTCCGTCCCGCCCATGGGGTAGGCATTCTTGATAAACAACGTCCGGTATTCCCCAGGCTCGTCGCCCTTGAGCGTGGCCACCAGGTCACCCTCACGCGTAACGCCCCAATCGAAAACCTGCGAGGCGCTGTAGTCCAGTTTGATAACACTTTCGACCGGATCATTGATGGTCACAGCCTGATAACCCTTGTTGATTTCGTAGGTATTAAACCCACCCTGGCCGACAATGTCGGCGCCACCATTGATAACAATCACGTTGGCGCCTTTGCCCGTCAGCACCACGTCCTTTTTGCCGTTCAACGTCAGGTGATTGTCTTGATCATTCCCCTGGATATAACTTTCTCCATTTTCAACCGTGACGGCATTGGAGAAAGCATGGAAATACGCAATTGGCGTGACACCATTGGTTTTGGAGTCCTGGGCGTTGACCGAAACCGCACCGGTTTTAAAGTCGATGACGTGCCCTAAATAGGCCGCTGTTTTCGACTCGCCATCGACGCTGTAAGTGGTACGCAGCTCACCCGAAAAGCTCAGCGTATTGGTGCCCTCGCCGCCCCAGAGTTCTGAGGCCTTTGGGCTGAACCCGTTTTTCTCGGTGTCCTGCACCTGCCGCATTTGCTCGAGTGTCTGGCGTGCATCGGCATTGAAGTTAAAGGTATCGTCGGCGTCTCCGCCGGTGATCAGCTTTTTGCCGCCCTCGAAAGAAAAATAATTGTGTTTTTTCCTTGAGCCCGCCACCACGTCATCTCCGTCACCCAACACCCAGAACGTGCCTCTTCCACCGCCCGGTACACCTTCGACAGGCTTGATCGACATGCCATCCCAGGAGTCTTCAGGTGCGGTAATGCGATCATTACCGCCGCGCAAGTGCGCGGCCGGGACTTTGCCATCCACTTTAATCAGGTTCAGCAGCAAACTCGGAATGTTCCACCAGAGTGCGGGAGTCAGCGGAACCTTCCCCGGGACCTGTGTGACCTCGACCTTGGTGTCGCCATACACAACACGTTCATAAAGATCCTTGCCTGGCCCTTCCAGAAACGCCTTGTAGAGAGCCCGGATGTTGTCATCGTGTTCATGGGAGTATTTCGCTTGCAAGTAGGGCTTCATCACATCAAACCCCGGTGCAAAGCCCAGGAATGACTTCAAGCCAAGCGTAAACTTCTGGTTGCCTGTCAACGGTGTGTATTTATCAATGTCTTGCACAGTACGCACGGCTGAATAAATTGACTGTGCAACCATCAAGCCCGCTGCTACCACCAGCCCAGCCGGCCCGGCGCTGCTGGCTCCGGCGAGAAACGCTGCCCCCAGGGCGATCGACGTAGCGGCATTGGCAACGGCGAATGCACCATTGACATAGTGATCCTGAGCTTCTTTATCGGTGCTACGCCCCGCTTTTTTAAACGAATCGACAGCCGTGTAAATATCAAACGGCATACTGATAACTAAACCGGCCCCTCCTGCCACTTTACCGATCATCTTGCCCACGGAGGACGATTGAAAACTGAGTATCGTCGGTGCGGCCCGGTTGACTACCTTCTGCGCCACTTTATTGAGCCCCGTCTCCACGCCAATTCCGACGTAGTCAGCCCCTACAGCGCCCAGCCCTATGGCGCCCGCCGTGGTGTCACCACGTTGAATGCTCTCAATGGAACTGCGCAACCCTTGAAAGGTACTGAAGGCCCGAAAACCCAGGCCTCCCGAGTCAGTCGCGCCTGTTTTACCGGGTGTGCCCGCAGAAAAAAAGTCCGCGGGAAGCGGTTTATTGCTGCGCCGCATATCGCGGATGGCGGCAGCATGCCGCGACATGTCATTAACGGATTGTTGCAGCGCCTCCGGGATAGTGCCGCCGTCCCGCCTGCTCAGCAGCGGTACAGTGGATTCACGCAGGGAGGCGATCTCAGCAAGCACATTACTTGCACGCTCGCTGACAGCATCCGACCCGGATTTGATAAATGCTTCCAGACGCAGATAGTCAATGTCCATCGCGCCGACCATCTTTCTGCCGTCTGGATCATCGGGCATCTGCGTCTCGATCGGCGCGCCATTGAGGTTTACGCCCATTTTGTAAAGCTCGACGCGGCTGACCTCGATTTCACCGAACTTAATGGGCGGCTGGCTGGCATCAAGCTTTTTCAGGCGTTCCATTACCGCTGGGTCAATCGCGGGTACCGTCTTTGGCGGTGTGACTGCAGTGACCGTCGGCGATGCTTGCGCGGGTGTTTTGGGCGGCGTCACTGCCTGGCCCGGTGGCGTAGCGATCGGAGCCGAGGGGCTGGTTACTGTAGGAAACAGTTTGTCGTGCGCTGCCTTGGTCTGTGGGTTGAGCTTGCCTTCATAGAGACGCGACGTATAAGTCTCTTCCAAGAAATCCCGTGGGCTTTTACCTGCACGCTGACTGTCTTGAGGGCCGGCCTCGCGAAATGGTTCCTTGCTGGCGATCACTTCCAGGAACCCTTTGGCATCGGCTTTGTAATAGCCAAGCATACCGAGCTTGCCGGCGATCAACGCGGCTTGCTTCTTGGTGACGGAGTCAAGGCCTTCGACCCCAGCCCGATAGCCAACGCGATCGGCGACGGTAGTGTCCGCCGAAGCGGCAGGCGCGAAAAAGTCGTCGCCGATAATCAACGTGGGCGGATTGCTGAACAGCAGCTTCGTTTGCGGATGATCGCCCGGTTTGGCAATAACCACGTCGATGTCACCGGCCACCGCCAAGGCTTTTTTCGGGGTTTTGGACTGAATGCGTTGCAGCGCTGCGTCCACCGCCTTGGCTACCTGCTCAGACCTGACGGGGTCACTGCCGGCTGGGCTGACGATATCAAACGTCGTCCCTCGAACAACCTCGGTACGCGAATTGAATGGCGTGCCGATTTGTTTGTTGGCCAGAGAGGATCGCTGTTGCTCTATACGCTCGAAGGCATAGGGATATCCAACAGGCGCAGCGGCCGCCTTGATGGCGTTGATCAAACTGTGCTCGAGCTCCCTCATGGGCGACAACAGTGGGGAGTCCGGGTATTTCCCGATATAGTCCTGAACGGACTTTAATGTCTCTTTCGCATGATCAAATTGTGACATCCCCTGGCAATCATGCAGCTTGCCCAAGCCTTGCGTAATTTTCTCATAGTCCGCCGCCCCCTGTGCGGCCGGGGCCGGCGCCTGTTTACCGAATGCCTCTTTGGTTGGCACACGCGTGGCGTCGATCACCTTAACGTTATCAAGGCCGTTCAAGGGCGCGTCGAACATGAAACGTATAGCGTTATTGTCGCTGGAAACCTCAGGCACATGGTCAGGTTTGAACACACTGATCAGATATTCGGGTTTAGCGCTGTCTTTGTTATACGGCTGATGTAAATGTTTCAATTCGGAGCTGGTAAATATCCTTTTCAAGCCTTTTTCAAACGCTTCCTTAGAAGAAAACGTCGTAAACCCGATATTCGGGTCATTGTAATAGTAGGTTCGAGCGCCTGTAGCGTCGACGATAACCCCTGCCGTCAGGCGATGCTCGTCAGCGCTGATCAACAGGGTTGTGGTCTCAGTCGCGGTGTAAAGTCGCGGCGCAATCTGTGTATAGGCTTGAACCTTTCTGGTCGCCGGGTCATGCGCAACGCTACGATCATCAACCTTGCCATGCACCTCGGCCAGCTTGCGAAAAAACACTTGGGATTCGGGATCATCCGGATGCGCCAGCGCCTGGTAAACATTGCTCAAAAACGTATCCTGCTTGCCCTCTGCCACGGCCAACGACAAAAGATGGCAAAACCCCGAACATTGCCCGTCCGATAACTTATTGATTAAAGACAGGTAATAACCCTGTGGCAGGGGCGTGACCTTCACCCCGTTGTCCGTGATCACCTTGGTAAATATTCTCGCATCGTCATGCGGGCCACTGATCAGGCGTTGCTCAACCCTGTATCGCAGTGCTCCCAGTTGCTGCGGGCTCAATGGCTGATTCAGTGCCAACCGCATCAGCGCCAAGTCGCTCATTTTTGCTGAATACCCCGGCAGCGTGACGGCCGAGGGAGTGTCATAGCCTTGTTTAAAATCGGCATGCCCTGGCCCCACAGCGGCGTCGCTCATCTTGCTGACAAAATGCTCAAGCACTTTGTTATCCGGTAGGGAGGCAGGCGGTGTTACCCGGCCCCGAACCTCGACCGTAGAGGTATCCCTGCGGGTTCGGCTGTGCTCAGCGGGTTGTACAGGCGGCGATGTGTCGGTAAGCGCAGGTTGAACATAGCCAGAGAACCGTTGAGTCGTAGCCGAGGAGACGTGCGACATGAAGACTTCCAAGTATAAATAAAGTGAAGCGCTACCCGTGTAACAGGCATGCCGTAGAGGGCTAACCTACAAACACACACCGTGTGTAACTATCAGATTTATCTGCGAACTTTCTGTTAGAAGCGTTGCTTTTCAGCCCCCCGTCTCAAGGTGTTTTCGTCCTCGCTTATACCCAAAAACACTTGTTCCTTATCACCGGGGCTGGGGCTAGAATCAGCGCCATTCCTGCACCTGCCTCCCTGATACGAGCGCCCCATGAGCTTTGATTTCGACACGATCCACCCCCGCCAAGGCACCGGCAGCACCAAGTGGAACCGATACCCGCAAGACGTTCTGCCGATGTGGATCGCCGACATGGATATCGCCGCGCCACCGGCCGTTCTGCAAGCCCTGCACGCACGCCTCGACCAGCAGGTCCTGGGCTACAGCGTGGCTGGCCCGGATGTGCGCGAAGCCATCATCGCGGACCTGTGGGCCAAGTACGCCTGGCGCGTACAGCCTGAAGAGTTGCTGTTCCTGCCCGGTGTCGAGCCTGGTTTCAATATGGCCCTGCACGCGTTCGTACAACCGGGCCAGCCCGTGGTGCTGCAAACCCCGAACTACCGGCCGATCCGCCTGGCACCGGGCCACTGGAACCTGCCGCGTATCGAAGTGCCGCTTGAATTGATCAATGGCGAGTACATCACCCCCATGCCCGCCATGCGCCAGGCGCTGAACGGCGCCGGTGCGCTGCTGCTGAGCAACCCGCACAACCCAGTGGGCAAGGTCTTTGCGCGTGAAGAATTGCTGGCCGTGGCCAATGCCTGCATGGACAACGGTGCACTGATCATCAGTGACGAAATCCATGCCGAGCTGTGCTTTGACGGCCGTCGCCATATTCCCACCGCCAGCCTCGGCCCCGAGATCGCCCAACGCACCATTACCCTGATGTCGGCGAGCAAGGCCTATAACGTCGCCGGCCTGAAGACCTGCTTTGCCGTGGTGCAAAATGCCGAGGTGCGCGAGCGCTTCAACAATGCCCGCTGCGGCATGGTCGACAGCGTCAGCCCGCTGGGCCTGGAAGCCACCCGCGCCGCCTATAGCCAATGCAGCGAATGGCTGGACGCACTGGTGCCGTACCTGCAAGCCAACCGTGATTATCTGCTGCACGCCGTGCAAAACCGCTTGCCTGGCGTGGTGATGCACGCGCCCCAGGGCACCTACCTGGCCTGGCTGGATTGCAGCGCCCTGGGCCTCGCCGACCCGCAGCAGTTCTTTCTGGAACAGGCCAAGGTCGGACTGAGCGCAGGCATCGAATTCGGTGATGACAGCCAGCAGTTCGTGCGCCTGAACTTCGGCTGCCCACGGGTGATGCTCGAAGAGGGTTTGCAACGCATGGAACGTGCACTGCGTCAGCGCTAAAACGCAGACGCATCAGTCGGGCGGCGGTGGCCCACGAACTATCTGAAGAGACATCGCACAATGTGGGAGCTGGCTTGCCAGTGCCCACACTTGCGAACACATTTACAGCTTGGCGATCGACACTTCAGTCGACTTCACAAAGGCAATCACTTCACTGCCCACTTTCAATTCCAGGTCACGCACCGAGCGGGTGGTGATCACTGAGGTGACGATGCCGGACGCGGTTTGCACGTCGATTTCAGACACCACTTCGCCCAGCAGAATTTCCTTGATCACGCCCTTGAACTGGTTGCGCACGTTGATCGCTTTGATGGTCATGTCGGCTTTCCTTTTGGCTGTTGGGTCAATCCGCACGAATGCGCAGGCCCTCAAAATGCGTTATCGGCATCGATATTAAAAGGAATATATAAGTCTTTATTTATACGATATAGATATATAAAAGGTGATCGCCTGCCAACGGCCGTTCAACGCCCAGGCGCTGCCCAAGGCCTTGCCCGGCGGCATGGCGCAACGCGTGACCATTGCACGCGGGCTGTATTCACGCCCGCAGGTGTTATTGCTCGATTGCCTTGCTGCTGGTGACCCATGATGTCGACGAAGTGCTGTACTTGAGTGAGCGGGTGCGGGTGATGGACAACCGGCCGAGCAGTATCCGCCAGGAACTGGCAGTCGACCTGCCACACCCACGGGGCCGGCGTGACCCGGCGCTGGCGCAGCTCAAGGCACAGGCATTGACCGAGTTGCAGCGCGCGCATGTGATCTAGGCCAGGGTTCGACTGAGTGTCACCCAATACCGCGTGCGCGCTCGCACTTCGAACCCCAGGGTCTGGGCCAGCAGCGTGAGGATGCGATCGGTGTCATCCAGGCGAAAGCTGCCGGTGACCCGCAGCGTTTCCAGGCTCGGGTCCCAGCGCAACACACCAGGGCGGTAACGTTCCAGCTCGCGCAGGAAATCCCCAAAGGGTTGGTTCTGCGCGGTCAATACGCCGTCACGCCAGCCCAGTTGCTGCACATCAAACACCGCCCCGGCACTCAGCCCGCGAGGCCTTAACCAGGCTTGCTCACCGCTGTTCAACGTCGTCAATTGCCCGGTCAGATCACGCACCTGCACTGCGCCCTTGAACACCGACACCCGGCAGCCGGACGCCAATTGCCGCACGCACACGTCGGCCTGGCGCACTGCTACCTGGCCATAGCGCGTGTGCACACTGATCGCCGCTGCGCCCGGAACCGTCAGCGCGAGTTCGCCGTCCACCAGCGTGATGCGCCGCTGTGCCAGGTCGACATCCACCGCCGTCGCCGTATTGAGTTGCAGGCTGCTGCCATCGGCCAATGGCAGGCGCTTGCGCTCGCCGGTGGCGGTGTGCAAATCAGCCCGCCACGCCTCGATGGGCAACTGGCGGCTGATCAACCAAGCGGTCGGCACCAGCGCCGCCACGCCCAGGGCCCGTTTGAGCAGCGCACGCCGCCCCGGTTGCGGGCGGTCGAGGCTGGCCATTGCCACGGCCTGGGGCAAGTCACTAAAGCGCCGGCGCAGTGATTGGGCCTTCTGCCAGGTCTGTTCGTGCTGAGGATGGCTGTCGCGCCAAGCCTGCAAATTGGCATGGTCACGCTCGGTGGCCGCGCCGGATTCCAGCAGCGCCAACCAGTGGGCGGCGGCGCGCGCAACCTCGCGGCTCACATGTCCACCAGCAAGCAATGTTCATAAGCCTGGGCCATATAGCGCTTGACCGTGCGCTCAGAAACGTCGAGCCGCTCGGCAATCTCGCGATAGCCCAGGCCCTCCAACTGGCTCCACAGAAAGGCGCGGCGCACCACTTGCGGCAAACCGTCAAGCAACTCATCCAGGGCGTGCAGGGTTTCCAGTACCAGCCAGCGTTGCTCGGGTGACGGCACGCAGGTCTCGGGCAAACTCGCCAGCGCCGTCAGATAGGCTTGCTCAAGGCTGCGGCGCTGATGAAAGTTGGCCAGCAAGCGCTTGCCGACCGTCACCAGATACGCCCGTGGCTCCTGCATGTGTGCAATCGGCTGGGCACTGGCCAGCACCCGCACGAAGGTGTCCTGGGTCAGGTCCGCTGCATCCCAGGCGTTGCCCAGGCGCCGTCGCAACCAGCTTTCGAGCCAGCTGCGATGATCACGGTACAAACTCGACAAGGTCAGTTCGCCAGTGTGGGACGGGGCAACAGCATCAGTCATGGCAAGCAACCTGCGCGGCGCGAGTGAGTCTCAAATGAGATTCATTCTATTTAATATCGCGCGGGTGCACCATGCTCTTTTCAACATCGTGTTTATGCCCTGGGTGACAAACCAGTCTTTACTATTTGTCTTTATGTGGATATTTTATCCAGATACGCCCATGAGGTCTGCCCATGCAATTGCCCGACTATTCCGATGTCGTCGCCGCCGCCCAACGCCTTGAAGGCTTCGCCCATCAAACACCGGTGTTCACCTCACGCACCCTTGACGCCGAAACCGGCGCCCAGGTGTTTATCAAATGTGAAAACCTGCAACGCACCGGCTCGTTCAAGTTTCGCGGTGCGTTTAACGCCCTTTCGCAGTTCGACGCGCAGCAGCGCAAGGCCGGGGTGGTGGCGTTCTCCTCCGGCAACCATGCCCAGGGCATTGCGTTGGCCGCCCAATTGCTGGGCATGCCGGCGACCATCGTGATGCCCACCGACGCGCCCGCCGCCAAGGTCGCCGCCACCCGGGAATATGGCGCCAGCGTGGTGCTGTATGACCGCTTCAACGAGGACCGTGAGCAAATCGGTCGCACCTTGGCGGTTGAGCATGGCATGACGTTGATCCCGCCTTACGACCACCCACACATCCTCGCCGGCCAAGGCACGGCCGCCAAGGAACTGTTGGAATTCAGCGGCCCCCTCGACGCCCTGTTCGTCGGTCTGGGGGGTGGCGGCATGCTCTCGGGCACCGCGTTGTCGACCCGTGCGCTGGCCCCCGATTGCCAGCTGTTGGGTGTTGAGCCCCAAGCAGGCAATGACGGCCAGCGTTCATTCCAGACCGGCAGCATCGTGCACATCGACACCCCGGCGACCATCGCCGACGGTGCGCAAACCCAACACCTGGGCGACTACACCTTCCCGATCATCCGCGACAAGGTCAGCGACATCCTCACCGTCTCCGACGCGCAGTTGGTGGCCGCGATGAAGTTCTTTATGCAACGCATGAAAATGGTGGTCGAACCCACCGGCTGCCTGGGCCTGGCCGCGTTGCGCCAGCTGGGCGAGCGGTTCAAGGGCCGGCGCGTGGGCATTATCGTCACCGGCGGCAACGTCGACATCGCGCGCTACGCCGCGCTGCTCAGCGAGGCGCCATGAACATCATCCACACCGAGACCGCCTCGGCGCCTGCCGGGCACTACTCCCAGGCCGTCAGCCACGGCGACACGCTGTATATCTCCGGGCAATTGCCGGTCAGCCCTGACGGGCGCCACAACCTTGAAGCATCGTTTGCCGAACAGGCCCGGCTTGCGCTGGCTAATCTGCTGGCCATCCTGAAAGCCGCCGGTGGCACGCCGCAGGATCTGGTGAAAGTCACGGTGTATGTGGCCGGGGTGCAGCATTGGGCGCAATTCGACCGTATTTACGCCGCCGCGCTGGGCGAGCACCGCCCTGCCCGCGCGGTGGTGCCGGTGCCCGAGTTGCACCACGGTTACCGGGTGGAGATTGAAGCTGTGGCGCGCTACCTGGCGTAGGTGTAGACCGCCGCCCGTGACACGCCCAGGTGCGCAGCCACGGTTTCCATGGCCCGGCGAATGTCCATGCAGCCCGAGTCTTTGAGCTCTTGCAGCAACAGCCGTCGATCCGCCGCCTTGAGCGCGCGCGGCGTGGTGGCCAGGCGTGCGGCGAACTGGTCGATACGGGTGCGAATCACATCGGCGCCGGACGGCTCCAGGGATTCAATCAGGGTGTCGCCGGTGACCGAGCCAAATTGCTCGAGCATGCCCTGCAGGCCACGGAACAATGAGAGATCGACGTTCATGCACAAGGCCGCGACGTACTTGCCGCTGGTGTCCTTGATGCCGATCGAGGTGCTTTTGACCTGGCGCCCATCGGCGAACTGATTGCGGTAATTGGCAATGATCTGCGGGTAGTCGGGGTCGGCAATCCGCGCCAGGCCCAACTCGGTGGTCGGGTCGCCCGGCGAGCGCCCGGAGAGGTTGTTATGGATCGCCAGGATCGCCTGCTGCGGGTCGCGCAAATCGTGCAGCACCACTTCGCAGAACGGGCTGAAGGTTTTGCTCAAGCCTTCGGCAATCTGTTCGAGCTGGCTGATGAGGGTGGTTTCTTCAGGAGCGGTCTTTTTCATGCAAGACAACATATCCAGTTCTGGACAGGCCGTCAATTTGGCCGCTGTCCCCTGAGCGTGCCGAGCACAGTGACAACGCGGTGTTGCACAACGGTGACGTGCAGGTCCGGGAGCGACTGCGTGGTTGGTAGACCCACCGCTACAGGGCGAGCTCCATCTTGATGATCTCGATGGACACCGGGCTGTTGCCCCGACTGAAAGTGCCCTCGCCGACCTTTTCAAAGCCGAATGCGGCATAGAACATTTCGGCGTTGAGGGTCGCTTCCAGGCAGGCCTTGGCATGGCCGGCGTTCTTGATGCGCTGCAAGGCTTCATTCAATAAGCGTGCGCCAATGCCCTGCCCGGCGGCAGCGCCGCGCACGAACAGCTTGCTGATTTCATTGCCATCGATCTCGATAAACCCCTGCAGCCTGTCGGTGTACGCCAGCCACAGGTTGCCGGCGGCGATGGCCTCGCGGTAGGTCGCGGGTGAGCGGCCGTTGAGCCACATGGCGATCTGCTCGGGGCCATAGTCGCCCGTGCAGAGGTTTTCGACAGAGTTCTTATGCACCTCGAAGACACTTTGCGCGTCTTCCAGCAGGGCGGATCGAATCAGTACTTTTTTCATTCCCTTGAAATTCCACCGGCAGCCAATGAACCCAGGTTTTATAGCTCAACCGGCGCTGCGCCGCGACCCAAGACCGCACATCTTGTGCGTTGACCTGTTTTGTTACACACCATATAGTGTGCCCACAAACACAAACCACCACTACATAGTGTGCAGTACCGGTATTTACCGACCACACTCTGCGCAGTATTTCAATGCCTTGAAGCCTGCAAAAACCTATTTTTCGAGTACCAGGAAGGAGAATTTCAATGTTGAGTTGGGATGAAGTCGACAACGAAGACACCGGTGCAGCGGTGATCAAAGGCGCCAACGCCGGCCACGCCAGCGAAGCCAACATGGACCGCCTCGACGGTGCCGGTGCTGCCGCCGCCCTGGAAGCGCGCAACGTCACCGCCAACGACTCGGCTGCGATCATCCGCGCCAAGGCCGCCCTAGACAAACTCGACGTCGCCGAAGGCCTCGCCGAACTCGAAGGCTCCGCCGCCCGCGTCGCCGTCGACGAAAAGCGCATGATCAACTGCCGCGCCGACCTCAACCAACTCGTGCCCTTCAAGTACGACTGGGCCTGGCAGAAGTACCTCGACGGCTGCGCCAACCACTGGATGCCGCAAGAGGTCAACATGACCGCCGACATCGCCCTGTGGAAAAACCCTGAAGGCCTCACCGACGACGAACGCCGCATCGTCATGCGTAACCTGGGCTTCTTCTCCACCGCCGACTCCCTGGTCGCCAACAACCTGGTACTGGCCGTGTACCGCCTGATCACCAACCCGGAGTGCCGCCAGTACATCCTGCGCCAGGCCTTCGAAGAAGCGATCCACACCCACGCCTACCAGTACTGCATCGAATCGTTGGCCATGGATGAAGGCGAGATCTTCAACATGTACCACGAGATTCCATCGGTGGCTAAAAAAGCCGCCTGGGGCCTCAAATACACCCGTTCGATCTCCGATCCGAAGTTCGAAACCGGCACCGTCGAAACCGACAAAGAACTGCTGCGCAACCTGGTCGCCTACTACTGCGTCCTGGAAGGCATCTTCTTCTACTGCGGCTTCACCCAGATCCTGTCCATGGGCCGCCGCAACAAAATGACCGGCGTGGCCGAACAGTTCCAGTACATCCTGCGTGACGAGTCGATGCACCTGAACTTCGGTATCGATGTGATCAACCAGATCAAAATCGAAAACCCGCACTTGTGGGATGCCGAGATGAAGGAAGAAGCGACCCAGATGATTCTGCAGGGGACGCAGCTGGAGATTGAATATGCGCGCGATACCATGCCGCGTGGGGTGTTGGGGATGAATGCGGCGATGATGGAGGATTATCTGAAGTTCATCGCGAACCGTCGTCTGTCGCAGATTGGTTTGAAAGAAGAATACCCAGGGACGACTAACCCGTTCCCGTGGATGAGCGAAATCATGGACTTGAAGAAAGAGAAGAATTTCTTCGAAACCCGCGTGATCGAGTACCAGACCGGCGGCGCGTTGAGCTGGGATTGATCTATGAAGCAGATCTAAAATTGTGGGAGCGGGCTTGCTCGCGAAAGCGGCGTGTCAGTCGCTAGATACATCGACTGATCCACCGTATTCGCGAGCAAGCCCGCTCCCACATTAGGTCCGTGGTGTTCTACAGACTTTGCAAAATGCCTTTTATGCCCAACCAAACCATCAAAACGCCCTGCGTCGGCCTGTGCTCCACCGTTTACGGCGACCTGGTCTGCCGGGGCTGCAAGCGTTATCACCATGAAGTCATTCAATGGAATGGCTACAACGCCGAGGAAAAACAGGCGGTGTGGCTGCGCCTGGAACAGTTGCTGGTGCAGGTGATGGCCAGCAAGCTTGAGGTGTTTGACCCGCAGCTTTTGCGCCTGCAACTTGAAACCCGCAAAATTCGCTTCGTGCCACACCAGTCGCCGTACTGCTGGGCGTACCAGCTGATTGCCCGGGGCGCGCGGGTGATTTCCAAACTGGATGCGTATGGGCTGGCGCTGCTGCCGGAGTTTCGCGAGCGTCACCTGGCGGATTTGCGTGATGCGATTGACCGCGAGTTTTTCCTGCTGTCCGAGGCGCATTACGAGCGCTATATCGCACCGGGCTTTTTGCGTGAGTCTTTTGGCGCGCCATTGATCGCAAGTATCTGAGCGGCAGCACAAAACCAATGTGGGAGCGGGCCTGCTCGCGAAAGCGAAGTGTCAGTTAGCACATCTGTAACTGATCACCTCCGGGCTTTTTTTCCAGTTTATGTCAGTGACTGTGTTTAAAATGCCGCCCGCTCAACGATTGACGCTCAACGATGAACCCAGACGCACTCGCTACCCTGCACGCCCATTTGCTCACCGCCCTGGCCAACCCGCCGAGTGAAACCCGGCGCCTGTTCCACGGCCGTGGCCGCTGCTGGCCGGGCCTGGAGCAACTGACGGTGGACTGGTTGCAGGGCGTGCTGCTGGTCTCATTGTTCAAGGAACCCGAGCCTGCGCAGCTCGAAGCCCTTAAGCAGCTGCTGCAAACACAGTTCAATGCTTACACAGTTGCCCTGCAACACCGCTACCTGCCGCAAAGCACCACCGAATGGCTTTCGGGCGAAGCTGTAGACGAGTTGACCATTACCGAAGGCGGCCTGCGTTACCTGATCGACCTGGGTAAAAAACAGAACAGCGGGCTGTTCCTCGACATGCGCTACGGCCGCAACTGGGTGCGCGAACAGGCCAAGGGCCAGCGTGTGCTCAACCTGTTCGCCTACACCTGTGGTTTCTCGGTGGCGGCCATCGAAGGCGGTGCCGACCATGTGGTGAACCTGGACATGGCCCGTGGCGCCTTGAGTCGCGGGCGCGATAACCATCGCCTCAATGGTCATGACCTGAGCCGCGTCAGCTTCCTGGGCCACGACCTGTTCAAGTCGTGGGCCAAGGTGACCAACAGCGGCCCTTACGATCTGGTGATCATCGACCCACCGTCCTTCCAGAAGGGCAGCTTCCTGCTGACCAAAGACTACCAACGCGTGCTGCGCCGCCTGCCGGATTTGCTCACGGCCCAAGGCACCGTATTGGCCTGCATGAACGACCCGGCCTTCGGTGAGGACTTCCTGATTGACGGCGTAACCCGCGAGGCACCGGGCCTGCGCTTTGTACAGCGGCTGGAAAACCCGCCGGAATTTCCCGATGTCGACCCGCAGAGCGGTTTGAAGGCATTGGTGTTCCGTCAGGGTTGATGCCGAAACGTCTGACCCTTGCTACGCTAAGTGATACGCCGGGGCGGTGAACCTTATACCTCCCTTCCCGGTCGATACCTGCATTCCCCGGCCAGACTCGACGGCGTTACGTCGTCGGCTGCCCTGTTTCATCTTTTGGAGAGCCGCCCGTGATATCGACCCTGCATGTAGCCAGACTCAAAGCCTGGGGCGCCCACGGCTTTACCGCCACCGGCGTGGTGCTGGCGTTCCTGGCCACCCTGGCCTTGCTGGAAAACTCACCCAAGGCCTGCCTGCTGTGGCTGGGCCTGGCGCTGGTGGTCGATGGGGTCGATGGCTCGCTGGCGCGACGGGTCAATGTCAGCACGGTACTGCCCAGCTTTGATGGCTCGGTGCTGGACCTGGTGATTGACTACCTGACGTATGTGTTTATCCCGGCGCTGTTTATCTACCGCTATATCGACCTGCCGGACTTCACCCACCTGTTTACCGTGTCGGTGATCCTGGTGTCGTCGCTGTTCTGTTTCTGCAATGTGAACATGAAGAGCAAGGACAACTATTTCGTCGGCTTTCCTGCGGCGTGGAATGTGGTGGCCTTGTGCGTTTACATCATCCAGCCGGACGCCTGGGTGACCCTGGCCACGGTGATCGGCCTGGCGCTGCTGACCGTGACACCGATGAAGTTTCTGCACCCGTTCCGGGTCAAGCGCTTTATGCCGATCAACATCGCCGTGACCACCCTCTGGTTGCTGTGCAGCTTTTTGATGGTGGTGGACTACCCCAATACCAACCCGTGGACGTTTGGGTTGTGGTCGGTGATGTCGGCGTACTTTTTGGGGATTTGTGTGTGGCGCACGGCGTTGGAGTGGCTGGACAAACGTCACAGCTGAAGATCCAGAGCAGACGCAGAGCGTCCCAAGCGGCATTCCCACGCAGAGCGTGGGAACGATCATCGCCAGGCGGGCACGGTTTAAAGGTGGGAGCTGGCTTGCCTGCGATGGCGTCGGGTCAGTTACAGCAGGTGGGCCTGCCCTACCGCTATCGCAGACAAGCCAGCTCCCACATTTGGATCTGGGTCCATCCGGCAGGTAAGATGGCGATCTTTGGCGCAGCCCCTTTCTGCGCCCTGCCAATAATAAGCCCTGCCCATGCCCTTCGAACTCAGCGTTGACCTGACCACCCTCGCCATTCTTGCCTGCGTGGCCTTTATTGCCGGCTTTATCGACGCCATCGCCGGCGGCGGCGGCCTGCTCACCACGCCGGCCCTGCTCACCGCCGGCATGCCACCGCACCTGGTGCTGGGCACCAACAAGCTCAGCTCGACCTTCGGCTCCGCCACCGCCAGTTTTACCTTCTACCGGCGCAAGCTGTTCCACCCGCGCCAATGGGTACACGCCATCGTCGGCACGCTGGTCGGCGCATTGGCAGGTGCCGTGGTCGCCCACTACCTGCCCGCCGAAACCCTGAACAAAATGCTCCCGGTGATCGTGTTCGCCTGTGGGGTGTATTTGCTGTTCGGTGGCACGCCCAAGGCGCCGCTGGATGCCGATGCACCGATCAAGAAGAAATGGCAGTCCACCCAAGGCTTCGGCCTGGGCTTCTACGACGGCGTGGCCGGCCCCGGCACCGGCGCGTTCTGGACGGTGAGCACGATGCTGCTGCACCCCATCGACCTGGTCAAAGCCAGCGGCGTGGCGCGCAGCATGAACTTCGTCAGCAACGCGGCGGCGCTGTCGGTATTTATCTTCAATGGCTCGGTGGACTGGATCGTCGGCCTGGCGATGGGCTTCTCGGTAATGTGTGGCGCGTTCTTTGGCGCACGCAGCGCAATCAGCGGCGGCGCCAAATTCATTCGCCCGGTGTTTATCACCGTGGTCCTCGGCCTGACGGTGCGCCTAGCCTGGCAACACTGGTTCAGCGTGGCCTAAACGGCGCGCCAGGTAGAGATCGATCAGGTAACGCGCAATCGAACGTGACGCCGGCAACGGCGGCAAGTCGTGGATATTGAACCACTGCGCGTCTTCGATCTCATCGGCCTGGGGCACGATGTCTCCCCCGGCGTATTCGGCATGGAAGCCCAGCATCATCGAGTGCGGGAACGGCCAGCACTGGCTGCCCATGTACTGGATGTTCTTGACCTCCACCTGCACTTCTTCGCGCACTTCACGGATCAGGCAATCTTCGGCCGACTCACCCGGCTCGGCGAATCCCGCGAGCGTGCTGTACACGCCCGTGACAAAACGCGGCGAACGCGCCAGCAGGATCTCGTCGCCACGGGTCACCAGCACAATCATGCTCGGCGAAATCCGTGGGTAACTGCGCAGGTCGCAGGCCTCGCAATACATCGCCCGCTCGCGCGGCACCTGGACCATCGCCTGGCCGCAACTGCCACAGAACCGATGCTCCCGCGCCCAGGTGCCGATCTGCGCGGCGTAGCCCAGCACTTTGTACAGGGTGTGGTCGCCCTGCAACATAAAGCCGCGCAGGCCCTGCCAACTGCAACCCGGCACCTCGGCCGCCGCGTTCAGCTCCAGCAAGTACACCGGCTCACCGTCAAGGTGACCAATGCCATGCTCAGCAAACACCGACAGGTCCTGGCGCTTGAGCCATTCACGCGGGAATAGCGGGCCATTGGTGTCATGCAAAAAGCCCTCGCGGCTGCGGGCGACGGCCCAGCCGCCAGGGGCGTCGTTGTCCAGCAGCGTTGTGGTAATCCAGCCTGGTGTCATGTCAGTCAATCCACGAATTCGGGTTTCTGCTTACTCATATGGGCCGCGATGGCCACGCGCAGGTCGTTGGATTGCAACATAGCCGAGTTCCAGGTGGCAACGTATTCCAGACCATCATTGACCGTATGGTCACGCATGTAGCTGATCATGGCCTTGGTGCCGGCCACGGCAATCGGTGATTTGCTCGCGATTTCATGGGCGATTTCCATGACCCCGGCCAGCAGGCTGTCCTGGTCGGGGTACACACGATTGACCAGGCCGATGCTGCGCGCTTCTTCGGCGCCGAACGGGCGACCGGTGTAGGCCAGTTCACGCAACATGCCGTCGCCGATAATGCGCGGCAGCCGTTGCAGGGTGCCGACGTCGGCGGCCATGCCGATATCGATTTCCTTGATCGAGAACTGCGCGCCTTCGGCGGCGTAGCGCATGTCACAGGCGCTGATCAGGTCGATGGCGCCGCCGATGCAGTAGCCCTGGATCGCCGCCAGCACCGGCTTGCGGCAGGTGTCGACGGCATTGAACGAGGCTTGCAGCTCGAGGATCTTGCGCCGCAGCAGGCGTGCGTTGCGGCCCACGTCCTTGCCAAAGCTATTGGCCACCGAGGCCATCATCATCAAGTCGATGCCGGACGAGAAATGCTTGCCGGCACCGCTGAGCACCACGGCGCGCACGGCATCGGTGTCTTCGACCCACTGGAAGATGTCGATGATTTCGGTCCAGAACGCCGCGTTCATCGCGTTGATTTTTTCCGGGCGGTTGATCTGCACATGGGCAACGTTGCCAGTGAGTTCGACGATGAAAGCGTGGTATTCGGACATGGCAGTGATCCCTGACTGGCGAGTAATAAGGCTCGAACTATAACAAGGGAGCATGACGGCGCATCGGCCAAAAACGGGACTGGCAAACGTAATGAAATGTTGTGGCCGCCGGGTTTATGGCCTGCCGATACATTTCACCCAGGCGCCTCGCTTTATCAGCTATACACTCAGGGCCACTGCCTGGAGCCCGCTATGCCGTCCACCTTTCGTTCATCATCGATTCTGGCCCTGGTGGTCGTGCTGACCGGCATTGGCGCCGGGCTGGGCGGGATGCTGCTGGCGTTACTGCTGCACGGCATCCAGCACCTGGCCTACGGTTACAGCCTCGACAGCCTGGTCAGCCACGAAACCTTTTTGTGGGGCGTCACCGCTGCCGCGCCGGAGCGGCGTCTGCTGGTGCTGGTGGTGTGCGGCCTGGTCGCCGGGCTGGGCTGGTGGATGATTTATCGCTATGGCCGACCGCTGGTGAGCATCAAGCAGGCCGTGTCTGAAAAGATGCCGATCATGCCACCCAAAACCACCCTCGCCCACGCCGTGCTGCAGATCATCACCGTCGCCCTCGGTTCGCCCTTGGGCCGTGAAGTGGCGCCGCGTGAAGTCGGCGCGCTGGCCGCGACCTGGCTGTCACAACGGGCGCACCTGGAACCGCACATGCACCGTTTGCTCGTGGCCTGCGGCGCCGGCGCAGGGCTGGCGGCGGTGTACAACGTGCCCTTGGGCGGCGCGGTGTTTGTGCTGGAAGTGCTGGTAGGCGCCTTCAGTTGGCCGGCGGCGGTGATTGCGCTGGCGACCTCGGCGATTGGTGCGTCGGTGGCCTGGATCGGGCTGGGTGCGGAATCGCAATATGCAGTGCCGCATTTTGTGTTGAGCCCGGCGCTGATCGCCTGGGCCGTGGTGTGCGGGCCAGTGTTTGGCGTGGCCGCTTATGGGTTCAGCCGCTTTACCGGTGCCGCCAGGGCCAACGCCGCACGCGGTTGGCGCCTGCCCGTCATGTCGCTGATCAACTTTACGATTATCGGCGGGCTGGCGATGCTGCTGCCGCAGATCCTCGGCAATGGCAAAGGTCCGGCGCAACTGGGCTTCGACAATGAGCTGACGATCGGCCTGGCCGCCATCCTGCTGCTGGTCAAAGTGTTGATCACCGCCGGCAGCCTGCGCGCCGGCGCCGAAGGCGGCCTGCTGACGCCGGGCCTGGCCAATGGCGCGTTGCTCGCGATTCTGCTCGGCGCTGCCTGGAGCCTGGTGTGGCCCGGGGTGCCGCTGGGCGCGTTTGCGATCATCGGCGCGGCGGCGTTTTTGGCTTCCAGCATGAGCATGCCGCTGACCGCGATTGTGCTGGTGGCCGAATTTACGCGTATCGAGCATGACTTTCTGGTGCCGATCATTCTGGCGGTGGTGGGTTCGATGTGCGTGAGCAAGCTGTGTCAGCGCCGGGAAATAAGTGGAAAAAAGCCCGCCCAAGCGCCATCCTCTGCGCTTTAAGCCGCCCACTTCGCGGCGCTCGACGTTTAAAGGATATGCCCATGCTCGCCCAACCCCTCACCCCTGCCGATTTCGACTTCATCGACGAAACGCTGTTGAAATACGGCGACGATCATTCGGTGCTGAACCTGGCTGAACTCGACGGCTACTTCACCGCGCTGGTCTCAAGCCCCGCACAAGTGGACGTCGGTGAGTGGTTCCCGGCGATCTGGGGTGGGCAGAACCCGGCCTGGGAAAACGTGGAAGAGGCCCAGCGCTTCCTTGAGTTGTGCGTGCGCCATATGAATACGCTGGCGGCGCAATTGGCCACCGACGCGCAAAGCTTCAAGGCCCGCTTTGATGACACCGAACACCAAGGCCAAACCGTCACGCTCGCCGAGGAATGGTGCTTTGGCTATATCCGGGGTGCGGCGATTGGCAACTGGCCAGAACTGCCTGCCGAACAAGCGGCGCTGCTGGAGAAGATTTCCTGGTGTGCCGAGCAAGACAACTTTGAACTGCCGGCAGACCTGGATGTAAACGCCCACCAACAGCGGGCTCGAGCGATCGAACCCGCTGCGCGGGCGCTGCATGATTACTGGTTGGCCCAGCGTTAACAGCGCTTATTTGAAGTCCAGGTCAAACGCCTGATAGAACGCGTTGCCGGTGTTGGCCACGATCCACATCAACACCACCACATGCCGGCCTTTCTTGCCCTTGGGCAGCGTGACCTGGTGTTCGACCTTGGCTTTCATTGCATCGGCGTGCTGGTAGTACGGCACCTGGGTGTAGAAGTCTTCGAAAAACGGCTGGGCCTCAAGTTGCGCACGGCTGATGCGTTGCTTGGGGTCCCAGCCATCCTTGGTGATCAGCCAGCGATAACCACGGGTGACGTGGGCGGCGGTGTAGGCCCATTGCACCTTGAACACCTGGCCAGCCTCGACATTCAGCAATGGCCAGGTAAACGGCGTGTTGAGCTTTTTGCTCATCTCCTCGTCGGTGAAGTTCAGGCAATCGCGGTCGTCGGTCTTGCCGCCGCTCAGGATATGCCCGTCGGCCGGCGGTGTGACGCTTTGATCATCGGTTTGATAGGGTGCCGGGAACGGCCCGGCAGTGAGCGCCGGAAAGTTTTTACCGCCTTCCATCTCGTTCACCTGCCAGTTGCCGAGCAGCCCGCGCTCTACCGCCACCGAACCACGGCTGGGCGGGGTCACGACGCGACCGTGACGAAGTTGGGTCTGGGGTTTGTTCATTTCATTCACTCCTTGATTGAATGCGCCCCGTCATCGGGCACACCTCGAACTTACCTTGGCGGGCGCTATTGTCCAACTGCGGCTCGCCTGGGAAAAATCGCACACTGCCCGCGTTTCGCTGAGTAAAGGGCGTTGTCCTGCATCGGATTTGCTGCTTGTCCTACGCCCACAGAAGTAGTTCGACTACAGGAGCAGTCCGTTCCCCGGACAAGTCGGCGACCGCCTCGAAATACGCACCCTGCCACGATCCCCGCTCGACAAGGGTGGCGTGTTTGGCTGATTATTCGGGTCCGCCCGTCGGCCACTCCACACCGCCTTGCCTTGATCAGGAGCCTTGTCCCTTGAGTTCGCAGAAAACCGTGACCGTTACACCGCCCAATTTCGCCCTGAACGGCAAGGTCGCGCCCCCCGGCTCCAAATCCATTACCAACCGCGCCCTGTTGCTGGCCGCCCTGGCCAAGGGCACCAGCCGCCTGAGCGGCGCGCTGAAAAGCGATGACACCCGCCACATGTCGGTGGCCTTGCGCCAGATGGGCGTGAGTATCGATGAGCCGGACGACACCACCTTCGTGGTCACAGGCACAGGCAAACTGCAATTGCCCTCGCAGCCGCTGTTCCTCGGCAATGCCGGCACCGCGATGCGCTTTCTCACCGCCGCCGTGGCGACCGTCGAAGGCACCGTGGTGCTCGACGGCGACGACTACATGCAAAAACGCCCGATCGGCCCGCTGCTGGCTACCCTTGGCCAGAACGGCATCCGCGTCGACAGCCCGACCGGCTGCCCGCCGGTGACCGTGCACGGCGTGGGCAAGGTGCAGGCCAAGCGTTTCGAGATTGATGGCGGTTTGTCCAGCCAGTACGTGTCGGCGCTGCTGATGCTCGCGGCCTGTGGCCAGGCGCCGATTGAAGTGGCGTTGACCGGCAAGGACATCGGCGCCCGTGGTTATGTGGACCTGACCCTGGACTGCATGCGTGCGTTCGGTGCGCAGGTCGAGGTGGTCGACGACACCACCTGGCGCGTAGCTCCCACCGGCTACAGCGCCCATGACTACCTGATCGAACCCGACGCCTCCGCCGCCACTTACCTGTGGGCTGCCGAAGTGTTGACCGGCGGGCGCATCGACATCGGCGTGGCCGCGCAAGACTTCACCCAGCCGGACGCCAAGGCCCAGGCCGTGATTGCGCAGTTCCCGAACATGCAAGGCACCGTGATCGGCTCGCAGATGCAGGACGCGATCCCGACTCTGGCAGTGCTGGCCGCGTTCAACAACACCCCGGTGCGCTTCACCGAACTGGCCAACCTGCGCGTCAAGGAATGTGACCGTGTGCAGGCGCTGCACGACGGCCTCAACGAAATTCGCCCAGGTTTGGCGACCATCGAGGGCGACGACCTGCTGGTGGCCAGCGACCCGGCACTGGCCGGCACTTCATGCAATGCGCTGATCGACACCCACGCCGACCACCGCATCGCCATGTGCTTTGCCCTGGCCGGGCTGAAGGTGGCGGGAATCCGCATTCAGGACCCGGACTGCGTGGCCAAGACCTACCCTGAATACTGGAAGGCCCTGGGCAGCCTTGGGGTTGCGCTCAGCTACTGAGCCAGCACGTCGGCGTAGGGAGGGAATGCCCATGTCAATTCGCCAACCCTGCCCACCCGGCGTCTGCGCTTGCGACCGTGAACAGCTGTTGCAAGCGCCTGGCGCCGACCTGCGTATCCTCAGCCTGACGCGTCAGGAAGAGAAGAAGCTGGTCGAGCGCCTGGAAAACCTCCAGAGCCTGCAAGACCTGGAACACATGCAACAGCGGATGTTCGAGCAATTGGGTATCCGCGTGCAGGTGGCGCCAGGGCACACCGAGGTCAAGAGCATGCGCGGCATTCAGATCAACATCGACGAGCAGCCCGGCCTGTGCCGCAAAACCCGCCAGGCGATTCCGGCGGCGATTCGCCGTGGCCTGGAGAAGCGCCCGGAAATTGCCTACCGCCTGCTGGATGCCCACGATCTGTTTCGCGAAGGCTGACTACCCAGCCACCGTTTCGACTTCAAACAAGCGCTGCCCGATGGCTTTTGCAGTGTGCAAATGCGCCTGCGCAGCGCCGCTTTCCGTTTCCAGCAGCAGCGTTGACGTCACCACCTGCGCCCCACAGTAATCAAAAATCCCGTAGTCGATCTGCGTGCGCATGGCCTTGGCATAACCGTGCCGATCGAACGCGCTTTCATCTGCCGCACCCAGCGCCAGCAGGTGCACCTGCACGTGCCGCAGTTTTTTCACCACCGGCGTATCCGGGCCGTAATCGATCGCCCAGCCGTTGACGAACACGCGGTCGATCCAACCTTTGAGCAGGCCCGGCAGCGACCACCAATAAATAGGAAACGCCAGCACCAGCCCATCGGCACGGTCGATACGCGCCTGCTCGGCGAGCACATCGGCGGGCGGCTCAGCGCGAGTGCGGTGTACGAGGTGGTCGGCGGCGCAATAGCGTGGGTCGAAGCCTTCGGCGGCGAGGTCGGCAACCTCATAAGTGTGGCCGGCCGCCGTGAGCCCGGCCGCCACCTGTGCGGCCACGCTATGGGTGAGGGATTGCGGGTCGTGATGGGCTACTACGATCAGTGCGTGCATGACATTTCACTCCATTTCGGGCTAGGCTGGGCGCTAGCTACCTTTAGTAGGTTACGCACTTTAAGTTACTTTTGGTATATAAGCATGTCAAGCACTGAAACCCCTGCCCCACGCCGCCGCCTGTCCCGCGAGGATCGCCTGCGCCAATTGCTCGACATGGCCTGGCAACTGGTGCGCGAGGAAGGCACCGAAGCCCTGACCCTGGGCCGCCTGGCCGAGCTGGCAGGCGTTACCAAACCGGTGGTCTACGACCATTTCGTCACCCGTGCCGGCTTGCTGGCCGCACTCTATGAAGACTTCGATAGCCGTCAGAACCAGGTGTTTGCCGATGCGCTGGACGCCAGCGCCGCCAACCTGCAAGAGCAAGCCTGGGTCATCGCGTCGTGTTACGTCGATTGCGTGTTGTTGCAAGGGCGGGAAATTCCGGGGGTGATTGCCGCCTTGAGCAGCTCGCCGGAACTGGAAACGCTGAAGCGCAAATACGAGGCGATCTTTCTGCAAAAGTGCCGCGACGCACTGGCGCCGTTCGCGCCCAACGGCACTGTTTCCCAAGCGGGCTTGCGCGCCATGCTGGGCGCCGCCGAGGCCTTGTCCCAGGCGGCCGCCAGTGGTGAGATCAGCCGTGAGGAGGCGCAGCAGGAGCTGCTGGAGACGATTCTGGCGATGGTCAATCGAGGCACGGTGAACTGATTCATCATGTGGAAGCAGGCTTGTCGAATTATCGTACCGCTGCGATACCGAGGTGCCTGCATCGCAGGCAAGCCAGCTCCCACAGAAAAGCAGATCTTCGGTATAGGCAGGTCCGCTTTTCGCTTTTGATCTAACCACTCTTTTTCTTAACTCAGATCGACACCATGAAAACGTCAAGTAAGCTTATTTGTGTGCAAGCGCTTTCCAGCCTCTCACTATGGCTTGATATTTTTTTGATATTCACGGTCCCCGTCTATTTGTGGCATGCCTCGCCTTCGTCGATAGCGCTCCTGGCTTTTTGCCTCGGTGCCCCCATGTTGTTTCTAGGCCCTATTGTCGGAACGCTGATAGATCGACATGACGCACGGAAAACGTTGGCAGTCGGTGCTTTACTCCGCACACTGTCTACCTTAGCCCTTGCCATGTCTTCAAACCTTGAGATTTTTTTGCTTTTTGTGATCTTGAAAGGCGTGTCAAATTTATTCTACTTCCCCTCAATAACCATTATGGTTCGGCAACTGATACTTGCTGAAGAACGCAAATCTTTTTTCAGCTGCGTCAGCGTATTTGACCAGTCAACCAAAATGCTTGCTCCGTTACTAGCGGGCATATTGACGATAATATTACCACCCAAAGACCTGTTCTTTTTGTCGGCTGCTGCAGTCCTTTTAACCTTCCCATTTCTGAGGTCTATCTGCCTAGCATTCAAGCCGCAAATTAATGACGCCTCGACAAAAACCCTGCCACTCTATCGTGACATAATAAGAGGACTTGCTATATTTAAAGCCTTGCCCTTTCAACTACGGATCGGCTTCATTTACTCGCTACTCACTTCACTTGCTTTAGGAGTCTACGACCCGCACTTGGCATCCTTCTTAGCCTTCGAAGGCTTGCCTTCAGTTAATTTCTCGGTGATCGTCTCCGCTACAGCGGCTGGCGCGATAGGCGCCGCACTGCTGATAAAGTTCAAGTTTAGCCATTTTGATGAGCTGCTACTTCGGATGCATGCACTGGTTATTTTTTCCGCCGCATTGATCCTGACCGCGACCATGATTTTTTTCCAAATACCTGGGAGAGCCTATATTTATCCGCTGGTTTGGTTTTTGAATGGCTTCGGTTATGAGGCTCTAATAATTTCTTCCAATATAATCCTTCAACAATTATGCCCTCCTGACACTATCGGAAGGGTCTCCATGTCTTTCAGAAGCGTCCAAATTTTATGCGTTATAATCGGACCTTCTTTAGGAACACTAATAATAGTCGCAGGTGGTCGCCCAGCACCTTTTATTGTGTCAGCCTGCATAGCATTTTTAACTGCTTCAGTGTCAATTGCCGTCTATTTATATGTGTGCAGAAAACAAGCACATACTCCCGTCAGTTAGTACGATTAAGCCGATTTGTCGCGCGCAATAGAAAACCTCCCAAGGGAGTTTTTTGCATTTAGTCCCGATGCTCACTTACAAACGACTGCACCTTGCGCGTCAGCTGATCAAGATGCCGATCCCGCTGCTTCTCGGCATCAACCATTGCGCGCTTGCCGTGTTTTTGCAGCAAGTACGTATGAATCTGCCGCACCTCCAGCGAGCTGTAGATTGCAGCCACGTCCAGCACGCCCATCAAACCATCGGTCCCATAATCGCGCGTGTTCATCAACACCTGGGTGCCCCGCGCACCACGCACCTGAAAGCCCATCGCTTTAAACGCCGGCACTTTTTCCACTGAGCAGGCCAGCTCTGCGTGGGGGTAATGCGCCAGCACCTCGCCAAGCATGGCGCGGGCCACGCCCTGGCGCCGATGCCCGGCTTGCACGGCCATAAAGGCGATGCCACAGGCGTGCGGATCATCCTTGACGGGCAGGTACAGGCAAAAACCGACCACCTGTTCGTCCTGCAGTGCCACCACCAGTTCAACCGCGATGCCCTTGGCGCCATTCAGCGCTTCAAGGTACAGGTGCACCTCAAAGCCGACGGCATACTGATAGATGTTGTAGAGCAGGTTGCTCGGCGGCAATGCCACGCTGCTGATGTCGGTGAGGTTGTCGATCACCATCTGCAGGATCTGGCTGTTGATCGGCTCGGGGCTGGCTGTGGTGTAGCGGGTAAGGCTGAACATGCAAATTCCTGGGTTTAGCATCAAGGCAGCGGTGATTGTACCTGCTGCCCGCACACCTCGCGCAAACAGCCGCGCAACCAGCGGTGGGCCACGTCGGCATCCAGGCGCGGGTGCCAGAGCATGGCCACGGTGAACGACGGCACGACTACCGGCAGCGCAAAGCTGTGCAGCCCGTCGCGCTGATGGGCGGTGTAGCGTTCAGGCACGCTGGCGATCAGGTCGGTATCGCGGGCCAGGGCGATGGCGGTGGCAAAGCCGGCGACGATGGTGCTGATGTTCCGCGTCAGGCCCAGCGCGTGCAGCGCGTCGTCGACCTGGCCACGGTCGAGCCCACGGCGCGACACATAGACATGCTGGCCCTGGGCAAAACGCTCGGCGCTGACGTCACCCTGGCTCAGCGCATGGCCGCTGCGCACCACACCGATCAGCCGGTCACGGAACAGCGCCTGGGTCAGCAGTTCGGGGCTGGCGCTGGCGCCGACCACGCCAATGGACAGGTCAATACTGCCGTCGCGCAGCAGCGCCGAGTCTTTGTCGCTCTTGTTGACAAAACGCAGGCGCACGCCCGGCGCTTGCTGGGCGATACGCGCGAGCAACGCCGGGCCGAAGTTTTCCACAAACTCCTCGCTGGAGCGCAGCGTGAAGGTGCGTACCACTTGGCCCATATCCAACGCTTGCGCCGGGCGCAACACCGCTTGGGCCTCCTGCACCAAACGGCTGACCTGTTCACGCAATTCGACCGCCCGCGGTGTCGGCACCAGGCCGCGTCCGGCACGCACCAGCAAGGGGTCGCCGGTGGTTTCGCGCAGGCGGGCCAGCGCTCGGCTCATGGCCGAAGGGCTCAGGCGCAGGCGCCTGGCGGCAGCGGCCACACTGCCTTCGCTGAGCAACGTATCCAGGGTAATAAGCAAATTCAGATCGGGCATACGCGCTCCTTATCAGGCGTTTGATGCAGGTATTAGCTGCAACCCATGCGTCTTCCGCCATAGTAGGCCACGCCGTAGAGTTGTGTCAGTTGCCTTCACTCAAGGAATCGTCCATGCACAACTCTTCATCTGGTGCGCTCGTCAGTCTGTCGCTCGCCATGTTGCTGGCCTCTTTGGGCACCAGCATTGCCAATGTCGGCCTGCCCAGCCTGGCACAGGCGTTTGATGTGTCGTTTCATGCCGTGCAATGGGTAGTGCTCGCCTACCTGTTGGCGATTACGGCGGTGATTGTCGGCGCCGGCCGCCTGGGCGATCGCTTCGGGCGCAAGCGCGTCTTGCTCGCCGGCTTGCTGCTGTTCGCCGTGGCGTGTGCACTGTGCGCGGCAGCCCCATCGCTTAAATGGCTGATTGCAGCGCGCGCCCTGCAAGGGTTGGGCGCAGCCGGCATGATGGCGATGACCCTCGGCCTGGTGGGCGACACGGTGACCAAAGCGCGTACCGGCCAAGTGATGGGTTTGCTCGGCACGATGTCGGCAGTCGGCACCGCCATGGGCCCCAGTGTCGGCGGGGTGCTGCTGAGCCTGTGGGGCTGGCGCGCGTTGTTTGCGTTCGGTGTGCCGCTGGGACTGTTGGCCGCCGCCCTCGCCTTTTATTGCTTACCGGCGGACCGACAGGCCAGCGCCAGCATATCGGCTGGTGCTTTCTGGCAGCCGTTGCAAGACCCGACGCTGCGGGCCGGGTTGGCGATGAGCGCACTGGTGGCGGCAGTGATCATGGCCACGTTCGTGGTCGGGCCGTTCTACCTGTCCCGTGGGCTCGGGCTGGATCCGGCCCGGATGGGCCTGGCCATGGCCCTCGGCCCCTGTGTTGCGGCGCTGACCGGCGTACCGGCGGGCCGCCTCACCGATCGTCTGGGCAGCCACCGCATGACCCTCGCGGGCTTGGGAGTGATGGCGCTGGGCGCGCTGTCGCTTTCGTTGACGGCGGGACTGCCCGCTTACCTCGGCGCCCTGGTCCTGCTGACGACAGGCTACAGCCTGTTTCAAGCCGCCAATAACACCGCGGTGATGAGCGATGTCGCGCCGACGCGCCGAGGCACCGTGTCCGGGCTGCTGAACCTGTCGCGCAACCTGGGCCTGATTTTCGGCGCTTCGGCCCTGGGCGCGGTGTTTGCCTGGGCCAGCCCCGATGTGACTCACGCAGCGCCGACCAGTGTTGCCTCCGGCTTGCACGTGACCTTCGCCGCCGCGTTGGCCCTGATCGTCACCGCCAGCACTTTTGCCTGGGGCCGCAACCGCGCCACGATCTGCCCGCAGAACACCCGTTGAGGCAAAAAAACAAAAAAGGCGTTGCCCCAAACCGGGTTACTTCGCGCATCATGGGCACTTTCAAGCTCAAGGGTAACGTCCATGCGCGTGCTGTCATTGATGATGGGTCTGACGACGCTGGCCGCCAGTTTGGTGTTCTGCGCCAGCGCGATGGCGAATGAAGAAAGTCAGTTGGTGCAACAGATCAACGAATACCGCAGCCAGGTGCAACGCTGCGGCAACCAGGGTTCCCAGGAACTGCCACCGCTGACCGGTGATACGCGGCTGGTGTTGCCGGCCACCAATGTCGGCGACTTGCAGCAGGCGCTGGCACGGGCCGCCTACCCGATGGTGAACGTGCAGGCCATCAGCCTCTCCGGCCCCAAAAACGCCGAAGCGGCGATGAAGGCCGTGCGCGAAAGCTTCTGTCGCGTGGTGCTGGACCCACAATTTGTCGATATCGGCGTGAGCAACAGCGGCCAGGATTGGCGCATTGTGCTGGCACGCCCGCTGCTCTCCAGCGGCCTTGGTGACTGGCAGACCGAGGGCAAAAAACTGCTCGAGCTGGTCAACGCTGCGCGTCAGCAACCGCGTCAATGCGGCACCCAGGCGTTCACCGCGACCACGCCGCTGTCGTGGAATGATGACCTGGCCAGCGCCGCCAATGGGCATTCGCGCAACATGGCTAACGGCAATTTCTTCGACCACCTGGACCATGACGGCCGCACACCGGGCGACCGCGCGGAACTGGCGGGGTATATCGCAAAAAACATCGGTGAAAATATCGCCGCCGGCCTCGACACCCCGCGCAAAGTAGTGGACGGCTGGCTCGCCAGCCCCGGGCATTGCGCCAACCTGATGAACCCGCAATTTCGTGAATTGGGCGCGGCCTACGCCATGGATCCCAAGAGTGATGCCGGCATTTATTGGACGGGGGTTCTCGGCGCGCAATAGAAGGCGTGAGACCCGTCTGCCCGTCTATTCATTTGGATAGAACGTCAAATTGCCATCACCTGTGTAATCGTGCTGAACTGGCGGCATTCATTCCGGTCTGTAGCTTGTTAGCCTGACCGCTTCAGGCCCTCGACAGACCGTGGTAAACAAGGTGTTCTCGCAATGATGAATTGGCTGCAAAGCAGCAGCGACATGGCTGAGCGGGTTCGCCAGCATGACTGGGCCAACACGCCATTGGGCCCGCTGGAGCAGTGGCCCGACGTGCTCAAGACCACCGTAGCGCTGTGCTTCGCATCGAGCTTTCCCCAGGCGATTGTCTGGGGCCCGCAGTTGATCACGCTCTATAACGATGCATTCATTCCGATCCTGGGCTCAAAACCCGATCCTTTGGGACGCCCGTTCAACGAGGTGTGGCATGAGGTGTGGGCGGATATCAGCCCCATCGCCGATGCCGCCTTCCAGGGCCATGCCACCTACATCGAAAATTTCCCTCTGGTGATTGAACGCGGCCCGACGCCGGACCAGGCGTACTTCACCTTTTGCTACAGCCCGATTCGCGACCCCGAGGGCAAGGTGGTCGGCATTCTTGACACCGTGTCGGAAACCACCAGCACGGTATTCCTCACCCGACGCCTGGCGGTGCTGGATGCCATCAGCCACACGGTGGCCAATGCGGCCGATGCCGAAACCATTCTGACCAGCACCACCCAACTGGTGGCCGAACATCTGCAGGTGAGTAACTGCGCCTACGCCGATATGGACGCCGATGAGGACGGCTTCACCATCCGCGACAATTGGGTAGCACCCGGTTCGCCCAGTATCATCGGCCACTACAGCCTGGCGGCGTTTGGCGAGACGGCGGTCAAGTGCCTGCGCGCGGGTGAGCCACTGGTGATCCATGACAACCTGCGCGAGCTGCCGCCAGAGGAATCGGCGTCCTTTCAGGCACTGGGGGTCAGCGCGACGATCTGCATGCCCTTGATCAAGAATGGCCGGCTGACGGCCTTGATGGCGGTACACGATAAACGCCCACGGTTGTGGTCGAGCTACGACCTGGCGTTGCTGCGCGAAGTCACCGAGCGCTCCTGGGCGCATATCGAGCGCGTGCGCGCCGATGCCTCTGTGCGTGAAGGCCTGGCAGCCTTTGCCGAACTCAACACCACCCTGGAGCAACGCGTCGAAGAACGCACCCTGGCACTGGCCCAGGCCGAAGCCGCATTGCGCCAGTCGCAGAAGCTTGAGGCCATCGGCCAGTTGACCGGCGGCGTGGCCCACGACTTCAACAACTTGCTGACCATCATCCGCTCCTCGGTGGATTTTCTGCGCCAGCCGGGGTTATCCGAAGAGCGCCGCCAACGCTACATGAGCGCGGTGTCCGACACCGTCGAGCGGGCCAGCAAGCTCACCAGCCAATTGCTCGCGTTTGCCCGCCGCCAGCCGTTGAACCCGGAAGTTTTCGATGTGAGCCTGCGGGTCAAGAACATCGGCGAGATGCTCGAAAGCCTCACCGGAGCGCGTATCCGCGTGCAGCTGGAACTGCCACAGCGGCCGTGCCATGTGCGCGTCGACTCCAGCCAATTTGAAACCGCCCTGATCAACATCGCGCTCAATGCCCGCGATGCCATGGAGGGCCAAGGCACCCTGACCTTGCGCGTCGCTCCCCTGGCAAAACTGCCGCGCATCCGTGGCGATGCCGAATCAAACCAGCCCTGTGTGAGCATTGCCCTGGCCGACACCGGCAGCGGCATTGCCGTTGAGACCGTCGAGCGCATTTTCGAACCCTTCTTTACCACCAAGGCGGTGGGCAAAGGTACCGGGCTTGGCTTGTCCCAAGTGTTCGGGTTTGCCAAACAATCCGGTGGCAACGTCGACGTCACCAGCAACCTCGGCCAGGGCAGCGTGTTTACCCTGTATCTACCCGAGGCCGAGCCTGTGGCGGTGCAGGCCTGCCCGGTTCAGGAAGACCAAGGCCCGGTGCCCGACACTACGGCGCGTCACATCCTGATAGTCGAAGACAACCTTGAAGTTGGCCGCTTCGCCAACCAGATCCTGCAGGACCTGGGCTACCGAACCACCTGGGCCACCGATGCCGAGCAGGCACTGGCGCTGGCCGGCCCGGACGGCATGGCGTTTGACGCGATTTTCTCGGATGTGGTGATGCCCGGCATGACCGGCGTGGCCATGAGCAAACGGCTGCGCGAGCGCCGCCCCGACTTGCCGGTGGTGCTCACGTCAGGCTACAGCGAAGAACTGGCCGACAGCGGCTATGAAGGCTTCGAATTCCTCCCCAAGCCCTACTCCGCCGACCAGGTGGCGCGGGCATTGGCCAGGTCGATGCTCAAGGAATGACGCGCTACTGCGCGACGGCCACCTGATTACGGCCCATGGCTTTGGCGCGGTACAGCGCTTTGTCGGCGTTGTTCATCAGGCTGTGCAAGTCCTGATCGAGGCTGCGGGTGGTGGCCACACCGAGGCTGGCGGTCAAGCCTTTTACCGGCTCGGAACTCAGCCCCGAAATCGCCTGGACCAGTTGCTCGGCGATGCCCTGTGCGGTTTCCAGCGAGGTGTTGGGCAGCAACACCGCGAATTCTTCACCGCCGAGTCGACCATAAACGTCGGCCTGGCGAAACGAGGCGCTGATTACCCCGCCAATCTGGCGCAACACCTGGTCACCGGCCTGGTGGCCGTAGGTGTCGTTGATGTCCTTGAAGTGGTCCATGTCCAGCATCAGCGCGCTCAGCGGCTGCTGGTTGTGCCGGCATTGCGCGTACAGCAGGTGGGCCTGCTCGAAAAACGCGCGACGGTTCATCAGCCCGGTGAGCTCGTCGGTCTGGGCGGCGCGCGTGGAGATATGGTGGGCCCGCTCCATCTGCCGGGTCAGGCGAAAGGCTTTTTCCAGCGCATCCGAGAGCTTGCGTGTGGCACTGGCCACAAAGGTCGAAAACACCAGTACCGCAATCGCCACGCCGACTTGCATCGGCGCCGGCTGGAACAGCAACCACAGGGTGCACGGCAACAGCACCAGCGCCATGGAACCCAGGGTCATATAGCGATAAGCCGAATAACACGACACGGCGCTGACCGACATGCCCACGGTAAACAGCATGACCAGCACCTGGGAGACGCGATCATCCGGGGGCATCACCGCCAGGGCGCCGAGGCCCCAGGTGCCGGCTGACAGCATCAGCGTGACCCAATAACGGCGCTCCCAGCGCGCGGGCGTGCGCTCGCTGTCGGGGCAGCGAAACCAGTCGGTGAAGAGCTTGACCCGCACCAGCGAGGTCACCGCCAGCACCCCCAGCCAGACCAGCATGACCTCGTGGTCAAACCGGCTCCAGCACAGCCAGCAGAGCATGACGGCGCCCAGGTAGCTGCCGAAAATGGCCGAGAACGATTGGCGAAACAGCTGGTGCAACCGGTCGGTTCGCACCTGCTGTTCGATAAGTTCATCCGGGTCTTGCCCACGCCCAAGGCCGTTCATGAAATACGCCCGCTTCGACTGCCACGACAAAGGCGCCATTGTGGCACCCTGCCAGTAGCGCGGACAACAGAATCCACCACGCTAGAGCCTTTAAAGCGCTTCCGGCCGCAGAATCAACACGCCCAAAGGCGGCAGGTTCAGCGACAGCGACACCGGTTGCCCATGGCGCGGCTCCTCCTGGGTGAACACTTCGCCGCCATTGCCATAATTGGAGCCGGCATAGGTATCGGCATCGCTGTTGATCACCTCGCTCCAGCGCCCGGCAAACGGCACACCGACCGCATAGCCCTCACGCGGCACGGGGGTGAAGTTGACCACCACCAGCACCGGCTTGCCGTCCTTGCTCCAGCGTAGCCAGGCATAAACGCTGTTGATTGCGTCGTCGCCAATCAACCATTGGAAACCTTGGGGCGCATCGTCCTGCTCGTGCAGCGCCGGCTCCTCGCGGTACAGGCGGTTCAGGTCGCCGACCAGTTTCTGCACGCCGCGGTGTTCAGGGTATTGCAGCAAGTACCAGTCCAACTGCTGGTCGTGGTTCCACTCGCGCCATTGGCCGAATTCGCAGCCCATAAACAACAGCTTCTTGCCGGGGTGCATCCACATGAAGCTCAGGTAAGCGCGCAGGTTGGCGAATTTTTGCCAACGATCGCCCGGCATCTTGTCGATCAGTGAATGCTTGCCGTGCACCACTTCGTCGTGGGAGATCGGCAGGATAAACCGCTCGGACCACGCATACACCAGGCCGAAACTCAGCTCATTGTGATGATGAGCGCGGTACACCGGGTCTTGCTGGATGTAATGCAGCGAATCGTGCATCCAGCCCATGTTCCACTTGTAGTTGAAGCCCAGGCCGCCCTGCTGCGTGCTCTGGCTGACGCCCGGCCAGGCCGTGGACTCTTCGGCGATCACCAGTGCGCCCGGCGCTTCCAGCGCGACCACATCATTGAGATGGCGCAGGAAGTCGATGGCCTCCAGGTTCTCGCGACCGCCATGGCGGTTGGGCACCCACTCCCCGGCTTTGCGCGAATAGTCGCGATACAGCATCGAGGCCACCGCATCCACACGCAAACCGTCGATGTGGAAGTGTTTGAGCCAATGCAACGCCGAAGCCAGCATAAAGCCGTGCACTTCGGTGCGGCCCAGGTTGTAGATCAGCGTGTCCCAGTCCTGGTGGAAACCTTCCAGCGGGTTGGCGTATTCGTACAAAGCCGTGCCGTCGAACTGGGCCAGGCCGTGGGTATCGGTGGGAAAATGCGCCGGCACCCAATCCAGAATTACACCGATGTCGGCCTGGTGCAGGGCATTGACGAAAAACCCGAAGTCTTCCGGTGAGCCAAAGCGTGCGCTCGGCGCAAACTGCGACAGCGCCTGGTAACCCCAGGAGCCGCCGAAAGGATGTTCCATAATCGGCATCAGCTCGATATGGGTAAAGCCCAGTTGCTGAACATAGGGAATCAAGCGCTCGGCCAGTTCGCGCCAGCCATATTGGCGCGACACTTCGCCGGCCTCATCCAGTTCGCACTGCCAGGAACCCACGTGCAGCTCATAGATCGACAAGGGTGCCGAGGCTTTCTGCTTGTCGGCACGCGCCTGCATCCATTCATGGTCTTGCCAGTCCACCTGCAACGGCGCGGCGACTTTCGAGGCAGTGTCGGGCGGCAATTGAGTCGCAAGTGCCATCGGATCGGCCTTGAGCGGCAGAATCCCATGGGCGCCGAGAATCTCGTACTTGTAGGCTGCACCCGCTTGCAGGCGCGGGATAAAAATTTCCCACACGCCAGACGGATGCCGCAGGCGCATCGGATGACGGCGCCCATCCCAGATATTGAAGTCGCCCACCACCGACACGCGCCGCGCATTCGGCGCCCACACCGCAAAACGCACGCCCTGCACGCCGTCGACGCTGGTGACCTGCGCGCCCAGGCAATTGCCGAGGTCACGGTGATTGCCTTCGGCGAACAGGTACAAGTCCATTTCACCCAGCAGCAATTGGCTGAAGCTGTAAGGGTCTTCGGTGATCTGTTCGCCGCCGGCCCACTGGATCTTCAGCAGGTAGCCCTGACGCGTGGAAAAATGCCCGACAAACAAACCCGGCACCTGGGTCGCATCCAGGCTGCCGATGGTCTCACCGCTATCGCGGGCCAACACGTGGACACTCAAGGCTTCGGGCAGGAACGCGCGGATAAATTGCCCGCCCTGCTCGTCATCGTGCGGCCCCAGGATGGAAAAAGGGTCCGGGTGTTCCGCGCGCACCAGCGCCTCTACATCTTTTGGCGCCGGCATGGCGGTCAACTTCGCTTGCAGCGGTTCTCTCTGTGTAAAATTCATGACGTCTCCCCACCGCGTGCATTATTCGCTTGAGATACCAGCCCGCTGAGTAAACCGTGCAGCCCTTGCAGGGGCACCGGCAACCAGGTCGGGCGATTTTCTGCTTCGTAAGCCACTTCGTACGCGGCCTTCTCCAGACTGAACAACGTCAGCGCTGCGTCCTGGCCGTTGGCATCCTGCCAGTCATGCGCCAGTGTAGACGTAGCCTGATGATAAGCCTGGATAAATGCGCTGCGCGCCTCACTCAGGTAACGGTCAGTCACACGCTTGCGGGCGGTATCCGCTTGCGGCGAGTGATCCACGCCTTGCACATTCAGGGCCATGGCGGCGGCGTAATCAAACGAGCGCAACACGCCACTTACATCTTTATACGGGCTGTGCTTGCCGCGCCGTTCATGCAGCGGGCGCGCCGGCTCGCCTTCAAAGTCGATCAAGTACGCATCGCCCTTGACCACCAGGACCTGCCCCAGGTGCAAGTCACCGTGGACGCGAATGCGCAAACCGCCCGCCGTGGCCTTCGCCAGGGCCTGGACACGGCTGGCAAGGGCTTTTTTCTGCCCCAGCATTTCACTGACCAGCGCCTGATCGGCGGGGTTCAACTGGTTTTGATGAAGTGTTAACAACTGCAGCGCGCGGTCGATCTGCGCGCCGACGTCCTTGGCCCAAGCCTGGGTGTCCTTGGCCGTGGTGGTCTCGGGCTTGAAGTCCTTGTTGGTGGTTTTCGCTGCCAGTACCGCGTGCATTTCACCCAGGCGTTGGCCGAGTAAACCGGCAAAATCCTGCAACTCGCCCAGGGCGTTGTAATGCTGTTCCTGCTCGGAAATCGCCTGGGCCAGCTCGTCGCGAATCGCGCGCTCCAGGTTGTTCTGAGTCCAGCTCCAGGCGTCGCCCTGGTTGCTCAGGTAGCCTTGGGCAATCATCAGCAGGTTGTCCTGGCCGTCGCCATCGCGGCGAATCATCGAGCCCAGCAACGGCGAAATATTCGGGTATTCGGCGGCCGTGAGGTAAGCGCTCATTTCCAGCTCCGGGTGCACCCCGGCGCTGACTTTGCGGATCAGCTTGAGCACCAGGCTCTCGCCCACCACCACCGAACTGTTGGATTGCTCGGCCGACAGGTAGCGCACCTGCGCCTCATCGGTCAGTTGCAATGCGGCCAAGTGCGGTGTGGCTTCAAAACGCAAATCACCTTCGTGGGTGTTCAACACCGTGCCAGCCTGCAGGCCCTGGATCACCGCGCGGATAAAGTGTTCCAGGCTGAAAGCGTCGGTCACCAAACCGACCTGACGCCCCCGGCGTACGCGGGCCAGCGCCAATTGCTGGGGCAAGGCACTGGTGAACTGGTCTTCGGCTAAAAAGCCGAACGGCAATTGATAACGACTGACCTGACCGCCGCTGGTCACCTCGACCTCGCTGAGCAGCACCGGGTGCTGTGGGTCGCCAAACCGCACGCCGTAGGCAATCCGCACCTGATCGATGGCCGTGTCTTTACCGGCAAACCAGCGCCGCTTGGGCAACCATGCCGGCAGCGAGGTGTGTTCAAGGGTGGTGCGGCACGGCTCGTCGAGTAACTCTTCCATGCGTTGTTTAAGCACCAGCGTGGTGAAGTCCGGCATGCTCTGCACCGGCTCCACATGCCAGCTCGGCATCTGGTTTTCGGCCGCCAGCACAAACCAATAGAAACCGTACGGCGCCAACGTCAGCAGGAAATTCAGCTGGCCGATGGGCGGGAACGCGTTACCGCCGAGCATCTCCACTGGCACCATGCCGGCGAAAGCGGACAAGTCCAACTCGGCCGCCTGGGCGCTGCGCGACACGTTGGCCACGCACAGGATGGTTTCCGTGCGGCCATCGTCGCCAGTGAACTCACGGGTATACGCCAGGATGCGGCGGTTGCTCGGCGAGAGCATTTTCAGGCTGCCGCGCCCAAAAGCCTTGGACTGCTTACGCACCGCCAACATGCGCCGGGTCCAGTTCAGCAGCGAATGCGGGTCCTGGGCCTGGGTTTCGACGTTGACCGACAGGTAGCCATATTGCGGGTCCATGATCGGCGGCAGCACCAGGCTGGCCGGGTCGGCGCGCGAGAAGCCGCCGTTACGGTCGATGGACCATTGCATCGGCGTGCGCACGCCGTCGCGGTCGCCCAGGTAGATGTTGTCGCCCATGCCGATTTCATCGCCGTAGTACAAGGTCGGCGTGCCGGGCATCGACAGCAACAGGCTGTTGAGCAATTCAACGCGGCGACGGTCACGCTCCATCAGCGGTGCCAGGCGCCGACGAATACCCAGGTTGATGCGCGCGCGGCGGTCGGCGGCGTAGTAGTTCCACAGGTAGTCGCGCTCTTTGTCGGTGACCATCTCCAGGGTCAGTTCATCATGGTTGCGCAGGAAGATCGCCCATTGGCAGTTAGCGGGGATCTCCGGGGTCTGGCGCAAAATATCGGTAATCGGGAAACGATCTTCCTGGGCCAGCGCCATGTACATGCGCGGCATCAGCGGGAAGTGGAAGGCCATATGGCATTCATCGCCGTCGTCGCCTTTTTTGTCACCGAAGTACAGCTGGGTATCTTCCGGCCACTGGTTGGCTTCGGCCAGCAGCATGCGGTCGGGGTAATGCGCGTCGATCTCGGCGCGGATCTGCTTGAGCACGCCGTGGGTTTCCGGCAGGTTCTCGTTATTGGTGCCATCGCGTTCGATCAGGTAGGGAATGGCGTCCAGACGCAGGCCATCGATGCCCATGTCCAGCCAGTAGCGCATCACCGACAGCACGGCTTTCATCACTTGCGGGTTATCGAAGTTGAGGTCCGGCTGGTGCGAGTAGAACCGGTGCCAGAAGTACTGGCCGGCGACCGGGTCCCAGGTCCAGTTGGACTTTTCGGTGTCGAGGAAAATGATGCGGGTGCCATCGTACTTCTGGTCGTCATCGGACCACACGTAGAAGTCCCGCGCCGCCGAGCCCGGCTTGGCCTTGCGCGCCCGCTGGAACCAGGGATGCTGGTCGGAAGTGTGGTTGATCACCAGTTCAGTGATCACCCGCAAGCCACGCTTGTGTGCCTCGCTGATAAAGCGCCTGGCGTCGGCCATGGTCCCGTAGTCGCTGTGCACACCCCGGTATTCGGCGATGTCATAGCCATCGTCGCGACGTGGCGACGGGTAGAACGGCAGCAGCCAGATGGTGTTGACGCCCAGATCGGCGATGTAATCGAGTTTGGCGATCAGGCCGGGAAAGTCGCCGATACCGTCGTTATTGGAGTCGAAATAGGATTTAACGTGAACTTGATAGATCACCGCGTCCTTGTACCAGAGCGGGTCTTTGATAAAAGTGGCTGGGGTGGGTTTCTTCGCCATTGGAAACTCCTGGAACACTGAAAAATCTAGGGTCTGGACGCCGTCAGTGTGGGAGCGGGCTTGCTCGCGAATACGGTGGATCAGTTACAGATGTATTGCCTGATACTCCGCTTTCGCGAGCAAGCCCGCTCCCACATTTTGATCTTCGTCCGATCAGGAGACGGTGATACGCCAGATCCCGAATGGCATCTGCGGCTCGATGCGCATCCATTGGTTCTTGCCGTACCAGGTCCAGCGATGGCCATTCATCAGATCTTCACCTTGTGTCTGGGCGTCGTCCGGCAGGCCCAGCTCCCACAGTGGCAATTCGAAATGGGCCTCTTGGGCGTTAAACGGGTCAAGGTTGACCGCCACCAGGATAAAGTTGCTGCCATCGTCACTGCGTTTGCCGAAGTACAGGATGTTGTCGTTCCAGGCGTTGTAGAGCTTCAAGCCCAGATGGGTGTGCAACGCCGGGTTCTGCCGACGAATGCGGTTGAGCTGGGCGATCTCGGCAATGATGTTGCCGGGCGCCGTGAAGTCCCGAGGGCGGATCTCGTATTTCTCCGAATCCAGGTATTCCTCTTTGCCCGGCACCGGCGCCGCTTCGCACAGTTCAAACCCCGAATACATACCCCACAGGCCCGAGCCCATGGTGGCCAGCGCGGCGCGGATCAGAAAGCCCGGACGCCCGGATTCGTGCAGAAACCCTGGGTTGATGTCCGGAGTATTCACAAAGAAATTCGGCCGGTAGCACTCGCGCCATGGCGATTCGTTCAGCTGCGTGAGGTACTCGCTCAACTCGGCCTTGGTGTTACGCCAGGTGAAGTAGGTGTAGCTCTGGGAATAACCGACCTTGCCCAAGCGCGCCATCATCGCCGGCGTGGTAAAGGCTTCGGCCAGGAAGATCACCTCCGGATGCCTGGAGCGCACGTCACTGATCAGCCATTGCCAAAACGGCAGCGGCTTGGTGTGCGGGTTATCCACACGAAAGGTTTTCACGCCCTCTTTGACCCAACCCACAACGATGTCGCGCAACTCGGTCCACAGGCTCGGGATCGAGTCGGCGGCGTAGAAGTCGACGTTAACGATGTCCTGGTATTTCTTCGGCGGGTTTTCGGCGTATTTGATCGTACCGTCCGGGCGCCAGTTGAACCAGCCTGGGTGCTGCTTGAGCCACGGGTGGTCCTGGGAGCACTGGATGGCAAAGTCCAGGGCGATTTCCAGGCCATGTTCGGCGGCGGCTTTGACCAGCCGGCGGAAGTCGTCGCGGCTGCCCAGCTGCGGGTGGATGGCTTCATGGCCGCCCTCCTCGCTGCCAATCGCATAAGGGCTGCCGGGATCATCGGCGCCTGCGGTCAGCGAGTTATTCTTGCCCTTGCGATGGCTGCGGCCGATCGGATGGATCGGCGGAAAGTACAGCACGTCAAAGCCCATGTCATGGATCATCGACAGCCGCGCATGCACGTCATTGAAGGTGCCATGGCGGGCCGGATCGTCGGTGATCGAGCGTGGAAACAGCTCGTACCAACTGGCAAATTGCGCGGCCTCGCGCTCCACGTCGATCGGGTAGACCGTGCTGACGCTCAAGTAGGCACGGTGGTCGGCCTGAGTCATCAAATGTGCACTGTCTTCGTGCAGGAACTGCGCGACCTGCTCGGTTTCCAGCAGGCCCGACAGTTCATGGTGCAGCAGCATAAGGCGGTCGCGCAGCTCATTGTCGCTGCGCTCGGCGGCCTGCAACACCAGGCTGCGGCCCTCCTGCAGTTCAAGGCTGACCGGCACCCCAGCCTCATGTTTTTTGCGCAACTCGTAGCAGAAACTTGCGAAGGTATCGATCCAGGCTTCAATACAGTATTCGTGCGGACCCTGCTGGGCCACGGTGAACGCGCCTTCCCAGCCATTGTTGCCCACATCGGTCATCACTACGCTGTGCCAGCTTTCGTCCTGCAGCGGGCGCCAGCGGATCAGCACGGCCAGCTTGTCATGGCCGTCGGCAAATACCTTGCTGGTGACGTTGACGCGCTGGCCGACCACGGCCTTCACTGCAAATTCACCGCCGTCAATCACGGGTGTGGTGCTTTCAATCGCGATCCTGGGCAGCAGCAACGCCTGGGACAGCGGCAATATGGAGTCTTCTGGAGTCAGTGTTTCAGCAGTCATCGAGCATCTTCCCCTTACGCCCTGTGGACGCTCTTTGCTTGATCCGAATTCTGAGACGGCACCGCTCTCCCTGAGCAGGGCCGTAATAGGTCCGAACCTGGGCTGCGATGAAAAGTTCAGGTGGATGTACCGCCATTGGGCGGGAATCAAACCTGCCCGGCGGTTGTCCACCGATAGAGCAAAGCACAAAGGAGGCCACACCGATGAATATCCCGATCCCGGCTGAAACCCCGGACCCGAATATCGACAATCCAACGCTGCCGCCGAGTGAACCGGAACCGATCCCGGAGAAGGAACCACCGGAAAACCTGCCGCCACCCGTGGAGGAACCGCCCACAACCATGCCGCCGGTGATTGTTCAACCTTGTTGATCAACGCCATCACTCACACACGTACTCGCGTCAGAATGCCTGCCTTAAAAACGCATTAACCTGCGCGTACAGGCGAAATGGCCTACATCTCGCCTGTGCGCCTATTGCTACAGTCCTACTCGCGATTACTTGAGCACCTTTTATTTTTCCCCTTCTTGAACGCGAGCAGGTTAATACCATGTCGGACATTAATGTGAAGCAGGGCCGCCACCAACACGTAGAGTCAGAGGTTTCCATCAGCCGGCGTTATCTCAAGGAGTTTAAAGCCAGACTCACAGAGGACGATATCGCCCAGGTTTTGCGCGCCCCCAACGACCTGAAGTCGCGAAAAGTGCTCAATGACATGCGCGTGCACTTCAGCCAGGAAAGTGTCGACTCCATGTTGAAAGAACCAGACGCAGAGGAAGTTGCTCACCTCCTGACGGACATCGGCAAGTTTCTGCAAAAAAACAGCGACGAGGAATGCGTAAAGTTATCCACCCAACTGTATTTCAACGACTATCAGGCAGCCTATGACAAACAGAAAATCGCCTTACTGTTAAAGTTGATATCGGGTAAGGACGATTATGGCTTTCGCCATGTCTATGACTTTTTCAAAGGCACGGCCGGCGCATTCGAGCAACTGAATGGGTGCGTGAAGGACACAGCCCAAACGGTGATGGATATGAACACCATCACCGAAGCGCTCAACCCAAAACATATTAAATCAAGGATGAAGACGCTCTGAGCGCGGCCTCAACGTTCCTTCTCCCAAAGCTTGACGATTTTGGGCATGACGCCAAGTACGACGAGCGCCAGCAGTGTACTCAAGACCGCCGTTGATTCACGCCCAACCCCTGCCGCCACGCCAATGGCGGCCGTCATCCACAACCCGGCAGCGGTGGTCAGGCCTTTGACGTGCTGGCCCTCTTCATCCTCCTTGCCCTTGAGGATAGTGCCGGCCCCCAGGAAGCCGATCCCGGCGATAACCCCCTGCAATACCCTGCTCATGGCGTCCGACTGGCTGCCTGACGTCTGCGGCACCAGCACAAACAGTGCAGCGCCCAAGGCCACGAGCATGTGGGTGCGCACCCCCGCCGCCTTGCCCTTTTGCTCACGCTCAAACCCCAGGATACCGCCCAGGATCGCGGCGATAAGCAGGCGAACGGTTATCTGCGTGAGCTGCTTTGCATCAGCGATGTCAGCAAATTCTGCGTGCAGGGTTTGAAGCACTTCTTGCCACCAGGCGTCCATGGTCGTTATCCGTTTTAGTGTGGTTAGACGATGGACAGCGCCGACCGCCAGTCAGTTGCCTGGAACACCTGGCACTGCGCGACGCCCTAACCCATAACTGCCCATAAAAAGGAGAGCACCATGCCTGTACGTATCGACAATCAAACGTGCTTTTTCAAGGTCGCTGACGACGGCCAGGAATACGCCCTGCCCGCCACTGATGTGACGGTGAGTACCGACAGCGCCAAATCCATGTCTTTTGTAGAGTTAAAAGGCGATCGGGTCTACATCACTGAAGCCGAAGCCGACGCACTGACCGTCGCCGGTGCCCAGGACGGTCGCAAACACTTGAAGGCGACCGACAGTGATTCGGTGATTTGATTGATCTGTATCAAACCGCGCACAAGCCAGCTGCGCCCCAGGCGCTACGGGGTGCAGCACATTGTCGCAGTGACGTATAAAAAGCCTGTCTGATCCGCTTTTTATCGACCCACCTGAGTCTGTTATGCAAACAGCTTGAAGCTCATAGTTCATTGGCCTGATGGAGGCTGATGAGCGAACGACCATGAGCGAAAGAATCCCAACCGTGGACACCTTTGAGCCCATACACCCAAAGAAGGTGAAGGCCAAATCCAGCGACAACCTGATCCATACCCGCAGTTTTACCGGCCTGTTCCGCACCTTGCGCGTGAGCGGCGCCGCTGTACTGTTCCTGGCGTTTTTTGGCACCGTGTGGCTCAACTGGTCCGGGCGCCAAGCCGTGCTGTGGGACTTGGCCGAAAGCAAATTCCACATCTTCGGTGCCACCTTCTGGCCCCAGGATTTCATCCTACTGTCGGCACTGTTGATCATCTGCGCGTTCGGCCTGTTTGCCATTACCGTATTTGCCGGCCGCGTATGGTGCGGCTACACCTGCCCGCAAAGCTCGTTCACCTGGCTGTTCATGTGGTGTGAAAAGGTCACCGAAGGGGAACGCAACCAACGCATCAAACTGCAAGCGGCGCCCTGGAGCCTGAACAAACTGGCGCGGCGTTCGGCCAAACACGCGCTGTGGCTGGGTATCAGCGTGCTGACCGGGCTCACGTTTGTCGGCTACTTCACGCCAATCCGCCCGCTGGCCGCTGAGTTGCTGACCTGGCAGATGGGCGGCGTGAGCCTGTTCTGGGTGCTGTTTTTTACCGCCGCCACCTACATCAATGCCGGCTGGCTGCGTGAAGCGGTGTGCATGCACATGTGCCCGTATGCGCGCTTTCAGAGCGTGATGTTCGACAAAGACACCCTGACCATTTCCTACGACGCGGCGCGTGGCGAAAGCCGTGGCCCGCGCAAACGCGAGGCAAACCCGGCGCAGGTTGGCCTGGGGGATTGCATCGACTGCCAACTGTGCGTGCAGGTGTGCCCCACCGGCATCGACATTCGTGACGGCCTGCAAATGGAATGCATCGGCTGCGCCGCATGCATCGACGCCTGCGATTCGATCATGGTCAAGATGGGCTACCCCCGCGGGTTGGTCAGCTATACCAGCGAACATCAACTGCAAGGTGGCAAAACCCACCTGCTCAGGCCACGCCTGATCGGCTACAGTGCCGTGCTGCTGGTGATGATCGCGGCGTTGGTGGTGGCCTTGATTGAGCGACCAATGGTGTCGCTGGACGTGACCAAAGACCGTGGCATGTTCCGTGAAAACAGCCAGGGTCTGATCGAAAACATCTACAGCTTGAAGGTCATCAACAAGACCCAGCAGCGTCAGGACTACCGCCTGGAACTGGTGGACGCCGAGGGCTTCCAGTTGCAAGGCAAGACCCGGATCAGCCTGGCGCCGGGGGAAATCAGTGACGTGCCGGTGTCGGTGGCGTTGTTGGCCGATAAACCGGCGAGCAGCTCGCAGACCTTGCGCTTCAAGGTTATGGATGTGACTAAGCCGTGGATTTACAGCGCAGCAGACAGCCGTTTTGTGGCGCCGCTGAATCGTTGATTTCCAGCACACACATTGAGTCGGCGTTCAATTTTTTTAGAAAGTTAATCAGGCCCCCATGAAACGCTACGAAAAATTCGCCGACGACATCGCAGAACTGATCCGCTCCGGCGTGCTCGGCCCCGGCCAACGGGTACCGTCGGTGCGCTATGCCAGCCAGACCTACGGCGTCAGCCCATCCACGGTGTTCCAGGCTTACTACCTGCTGGAACGCCGTGGCCTGATTCGTGCGCGGCCACGCTCCGGCTACTTCGTCAACACGCATGCGCCCAGCCCGTTTTCCGAGCCGGTGGTGAGTGAACAGGTGCACGAATCCACCGAAGTCGATGTGAGTGAGCTGGTGTTCTCAGTGCTCGACTCCATCAAGGACCCCAACACCGTGCCGTTCGGCTCGGCGTTCCCCAGCCCCATGCTGTTCCCGTTGCCACGCCTGGCGCGTTCGCTGGCCAGTGCCGGCCGCGAGATGGACCCGCGCCTTGTGGTCACCGACATGTCGCCGGGCAACCCGCAACTGCGCCGCCAGATTGCCCTGCGCTATATGGTGGGCGGCCTGATGCTGCCGATAGAAGAGCTGCTGATCACCAACGGCGCCCTCGAAGCGCTGAACCTGTGCCTGCAAGCGGTGACCGAGCCGGGCGACCTGGTCGCTATCGAAGCCCCGGCGTTCTATGCCTGCCTGCAAGTGCTCGAACGCCTGAAGCTCAAGGCGGTGGAGATTCCCGTGCACCCGCGCGATGGCATCGACCTCAATGCCCTGGCGCAAAGCCTGGAGCGCTACCCGATCAAGGCCTGCTGGACCATGACCAGCTTCCAGAACCCCATGGGCGCCACCCTGCCGGAAGCGAAGAAACAGGCGCTGGTGGAGCTGCTGCGCAGCCATCAAGTGCCACTGATCGAGGATGATGTGTACGCCGAGCTGTATTACGGGCAGCACGCGCCAAAACCGGCCAAGGCCTTCGACACCGAAGGGCTGGTGATGCACTGCGGCTCCTTCGCCAAGAGCCTGGCGCCCGGCTATCGCGTCGGCTGGGTCGCTGCCGGGCGCTATGCGCAGAAGGTTGAACGCCTGAAGCTGATGACTTCGCTGTGCCCCTCGATGCCGGCCCAGGCGGCGATTGCCGACTACTTGCAACACGGCGGCTATGACCGGCACCTGCGCAAATTGCGCTACGCCCTGGAAGAACAGCAGAGCGCCATGCTGGCCGCGATCGCGCGGTATTTCCCGGCACAGACGCGGGTCAGCCAGCCGGCCGGCGGCTACTTCCTGTGGCTGGAACTGCCGGAGCAAACCGATTCGCTGAAGCTGTTCCAGATGGCCCTGGCCCAGGGCATCAGCATTGCGCCGGGGCCGATTTTCTCGGCGACCCAACGCTTCAGAAATTGCATTCGCTTGAACTACGGCAGCCCGTGGACCGAGGCATCGGAAAAGGCCATGGAAACACTCGGGCGCATCGTGCGATCGTTCTAGGCTCGGTTGTTGCCTTATCTGACGCCATCGCGGGCTTGCCCGCGATGGCGCCTTGACTGGCGCTAAAGCCTCAACGGCCGCCGCCCAAATCGAGAAAACTGCCGGTGGTGTACGAGGCCTTGTCCGACAGCAACCAGATAATCGCTTCCGCCACTTCATCCGGGCGCCCGCCACGGGCCATGGGAATGCCGGACTCCAGCTTGCTGACGCGGTCCGGGTCACCGCTCAGGGCGTGGAAGTCGGTAAAGATGTAGCCAGGGCGCACCGCGTTGACACGGATCCCTTCACCCGCCACCTCTTTGGACAGGCCGATGGTGAAGGTATCCAGCGCGCCCTTGGACGCGGCATAGTCGACATATTCGCCCGGCGAACCCAGGCGTGCGGCGACCGACGACACATTGACAATGCTGCCGCCCTGCCCGCCATGCTTGGGCGACATGCGCAGCACCGCCTGCTTGGCGCACAGGATCGGCCCCAATACATTGGTCTTCAAGATTTTAAGGATGCGGAACTCGGACATTTCATCGACCCGTGACTTGTGCCCCACGGTGCCGGCGTTGTTGACCAGTGCCGTCACGCGCCCCAGCTCGGCGTCAACACGATTGAACAATGCGATGACTTCATCTTCGATGCTGACATCGGCCCGCACCGCAATCGCTTGTGCACCCAGGGCGCGCACCTGGTCCAGCACACGCAGGGCCGCCGCCTCATCAGACTGGTAGTTGATGCAGATGCGATAGCCCTGGCGTGCAGCCAGCAAGGCCGTCTCGGCGCCAATACCACGGCTGCCTCCGGTGATGATGACGACTTTGTCCATGGGTGCGGTCTCCTGAATAAACCAACGGTTTAAGGTTGGATCCAAGAATACCCGTCATCCACGGCTTTTGTCAGGCGTCAGGGCGTCTTCGGCGCGCTGGATGTCGGCCATGAAACCCTCGGCCGGCAACGGATGACCCAGCAAGTAGCCTTGCAAGGTGTTGCACCCCAAGCGGGTAAGGAAACTCTGCTGCACATCGGTCTCTACCCCTTCGGCGACAATGCGCAGCCCAAGTGCCTGGCCAAGGGCAACGATGGCCGAGACGATGGCGGCGTCGTCGCTGTCGTGTTCCAGGTCCCGCACAAACCCACGGTCGATCTTCAGCTCGTTGGCGGGCAGGCGTTTGAGGTACATCAGGCTTGAATAACCGGTGCCGAAGTCGTCGATGGACAGGTCCACGCCCATGTCCGAGAGTTGTTGCAACACCGTCATGCTCGCATCGGCATCGCTCATGGCGGTGGTTTCGGTGATTTCCAGGGTCAGGCTGTTGGCCGGCAAGCGGTGACGCGCCAACGCCGCCGCGACACTCCTGACCAGCCCGGCATGGCAAAACTGCAGCGCCGAGAGGTTGACCGCAATGCGCCAGTCTTCATAACCCTGCGCGTACCAGACAGCCATCTGGCGGCAAGCCTCGTTGAGCACCCATTCGCCGATGGGAATAATCAGCCCGGTTTTTTCCGCCAGCTCGATAAACATCGCCGGCAACAACAGCCCCTGTTGCGGGTGCTCCCAGCGCAACAACGCTTCGGCGCCGACCGCAATACCGCTGAGCGCGTCGAACTTGGGCTGGTAGTACAGGCGGAACTGCTCGTGCTCAACGGCGTTGCGCAGGTCCTGCAACAACTGCAGCTGTTTGCGTGCATTGGTGTTCATCGACGCATCAAAGAAGCTGTAGCCGTTCTTGCCCATGCCCTTGGCGTGGTACATCGCGGCGTCGGCGTTCATCAGCAGTTCCTGCGGGTTCACGCCGTTACCGGGGAACATGGCAATGCCGATGCTCGCGGAGATCTTCAGTTCATGCTCGGCTACCTTGAACGTACGATTGATCAAGCCGACCTGGCGTTCGGCCAGGCCCATGGCGTCGTCCGGCTGGGTCAACTGCACCAGCAGCACAAACTCATCGCCACCGATGCGCGCCAGGGTGTCCTGGCTGCGCAGGTCCTCGCGCAGACGCAAACCTACTTCGCGCAGCAATTGGTCACCCATATGGTGGCCAAATGCATCATTGACCGGCTTGAAACCGTCCAGGTCGATAAACATCAACGCAAAACAACCACCCTGCTCCATGACGGCCTGGATGGCTTGTTGAATGCGGTCGGCGAGCAAGGTGCGATTGGGCAGGCCAGTGAGCATGTCATGCAGGGCCAGGTGGGTGAGCTCCTGGTTGGCCAGGGTCAGTGAGTCAGCGAGCACCGCGGTGCGGGCTTCAAGCCGGGCGTCGAGCAACGAGGTCAATAGCGCGATGATCAACACCGCCAGCGAGGTGACCAGCACCAGGTTATCCAGGCCCTTGCCGCTCAGGCCCGTCAGCGCGGCGCCGCAGAAACTGTTGTCATCAAAACGCGCGGCAGCCATGCCGGTGTAGTGCATACCCACGATCGCAATGCCCATCACCACGGCGGCACCGCCCCGCGCCAGGCGTACGTAAGGCGTGTTGCGCCGCAGGTTGAACGCGATCCACAAGGCCGCGCCGGACGCCACCACGGCGATCAACAACGAGGCGCCAAACAGCGCGGGGTCGTAATCGATGCCAGGGGTCATGCGCATCGCGGCCATGCCGGTGTAGTGCATGCAGGCAATCCCTGCGCCCATCACCAGCGCGCCAAACCCCAGCTGCCAGGCCGGCAGACGTGGCTGGCTGACCAGCCACAGCGCAAAGCCACTGGATAACACTGCGATCAATAACGACAGCGCGGTGATGCCCAGGTCAAACCCGAGAGCAAAGGGCAGGCGCAACGCCAACATACCGATAAAGTGCATGGACCAGATGCCCACGCCCAGGGCCAATGCCCCGCCGGTCATCCATATGTACGCCACGCGCCCCCTGGCGGTCGCAATACGGCCGGCCAGGTCCAGCGCGGTATAGGACGCCAGGATCGCAACGCACAGGGAGATCACGACCAGAGAGGGGGAATAACTACCGATCAGCATGGGACTTCTCAAGACTGACGGGCCTGGAACGCCCGTGCCAAGTGGCAAAGCGGGCGATTGTAGCGAGAATAATTATGGCCGGTTTAATTAATTATCAACGGGCCATTAGTGGCATTTTGACGCCAATCTAATGACCTTGAAATGCCACCTGCTTCAGGCCGCTGCGCCGAGTCATCTGCTTGAATATCAGGCCCGGTGCGACAGGATCGGCCACTTTAAAATCCGCGAGACGACTGAGTCGTTTGTTGAAATCTGCTCAGTCATTTCTTTTCAGCCAAGGACGTCTGCCCGTCCCAGCCGCCACCCAGTGCCGCAATCAATTGCACACTTGCCACCAACCGCGTCTGCAACAAGGTCAGCACGGTGCGTTCATTACTCAACGCCGTGGCCTGCACCGTCACCACATCGAGGTAGGCGATCAGCCCGGCCTTGTACTGATTCTGCGTCAAGCGCAGGGATTCGCGCGCGGCCTCCAGGGCTTCATTGCTGACCACCGCCTCATCTTCCAGCACCTTCAACTGGACCATATAGTTTTCCACTTCGCGGAAACCATCCAGCACTGTCTGGCGGTACTTGGCCACCGTCTCGTCGTAAGACGCCACACTACGATCGACCTCAGCCGAACGCTGCCCACCGTCAAACAAGGTCATCGCAAGCTTGGGCCCCACCGACCAGAACCGGTTCGGCAAACTGATCCAGTCCGCATAGGTGCTGCTGGAATACCCACCCGCCAGGCTCAAGGTCAGGTCCGGGTAATACGCCGCCTTGGCCACGCCGATATTCGCGTTGGCTGCAATCACCGAGCGCTCCGCCGACGCGATATCCGGGCGCCGCTCAAGCAATTGCGATGGCACACTCACCGGAATCTGCGGCAAGGCTGGAATGTCCTTGCTCACTGCCAGATTGAAGTTGGCCGGCGCTTCGCCGATCAACACCGCAATGGCGTTTTCCAACTGCGCACGCTGCCAGATCAAGTCGATCAAGCTGGCCTGGGTCGTCTTCAGTTGAGTCTGTGCCTGAGCAATCGCGGCTTTATCGGAAACCCCCGCGCGGTACTGGTTTTCAGTCATCTTCAGGGAGCGCTGATAAGTCTCCAGCGTGGCCTGCAGCAAACGTGTCTGCTCGTCCATCACGCGCAGTTGCAGATAGTCCTGCACCAACTCCGATTGCTGGCTCAAACGCATCGCCGCCAGATCCGCCGAACTGGCCTCAGCCGTGGCTTCATTCGCTTCAAGACCACGGCGCAACTTGCCCCACACATCCGCTTCCCAACTCACGCCCAACTGCGTATTGAGCGTGTCGCGGATACCACTGCTGGAACTGCTGAGGCTGGCGTTGCTGCTGCCGGTGCCCTGACTGGCACGGGTTTTACCGGCACTGAAGTCCACCGTGGGGAAAAACGCCCCGCGTGCGCTGCGCACCTGGGCCTGGGCCTGGCGGAAGCGCGCTTCGGCCTGGGCCACGGTCTGGTTGGCGTTATTGAGGCGCGTGACCAGCTCGTTAAGTTGACGGTCACCGTACAACTCCCACCAGGCACCACGGGCCAGGGAATCACTGGGGTTGGCCTGGCGCCAGCCCTGGGCTTGCTTGAACTGCGCGGGCTCGACCACCTCCGGGCGTTTGTAATCCGGGCCGATGGCGCAGGCGCTGAGCAATGCGCCGCACAGCAGCAGGCTGGCGATACGGGAACCACGGGGCATGCTCATGGCCAATTTAGTCAAGGTTGAATCGGTCATAGCGCAGTATCCAAGGCAGCATCGGTACGCACGCCGCGCCAGGCGTTGAAGCGGTGGCGCGCGCGGTCAAGATAGAGGTAGACCACCGGGGTGGTGTAAAGGGTCAGGATCTGGCTGAACACCAGCCCGCCGATAATGGTCAGGCCCAGGGGCTGGCGCATTTCGGCGCCATCGCCGGAACCGAGCAGCAACGGCAAGGCGCCCAGAATGGCCGCGAGCGTGGTCATCAAAATTGGCCGCAGGCGCAGCAGGCAGGCGCTACGAATCGATTCCAGCGGGCTCATGCCGTCATGGCGCTCCAGTTGCAGCGCCAGGTCAATCATCAGGATCGCATTCTTCTTCACCACGCCGATCAACAGGAACAGACCCAGCAGGGATATCAGGCTGAATTCACCGCCCAGCAGGTAGATCGACAGCAGCGCGCCGACACCGGCCGATGGCAAGGTCGACAGAATGGTCAGCGGGTGAACATAACTTTCATACAGAATGCCCAACACCAGGTACACCGCCACCAGCGCGCCCAGAATCATGAACGGCTGGCCCTTCTGCGTCGCCGCAAAGGCATCGGCGGTGCCGGCCATTTTGGCGATCACGTCTTCCGGCAAACCGACCTTGGCAATCGCCCGCTCAATGGCGGCCGTGCCCTGCTCCACCGTCACCCCGGGCGACATGTCGAAGGCGATGTTTTCCGAGGCGAACTGGCCTTCATGGCTGACACGGTCGTCGGCCAGGCTGTTTTCGTAATGGGCAATGGTCGACAACGGCACCCGCGCACCCGTGGAGGTGATCACCTGCATCTGGTTCAGGGTGATCGGGTCCTGGGCGTATTTCGGGTTGACCTCCATCACCACCTGGTACTGGTTGAGGCTGTCATAGATGGTGGAAATCTGCCGTTGGCTGTAGGCGTTGTTCAACACCGCCGTGACCATGCTCATGTCGATACCCAGGCGCTTGGCCTGGTCGCGGTCGACCACCAGCGTCACCTGCGCCGCACCGCGTCCTTCGCGGGCGTCGATGGCGGTCAGCTCCGGCAGCTCGCGCAAGGCAGCGACCACTTTCGGGTACCACAAACGCAGCGCAGCCAGGTCGCCGCTTTGCAGGATGTAGGAGTATTGGGCGCTGGTCTGGTCCCGGCTGCCGCCAAATTGCAGGTCCTGGTCGGCCATCAGGAACAGCCGTCCGCCCGGCACCAGCGGCACTTCCTTACGCAGACGCTCGATCACCGCCTGGGCCGAGAGCTTGCGCTCGGCAATAGGTTTGAGGCGCACCAGCATCACCGCGTTGTTGGTGCCGTTGTTGCCGCCGATAAAGCCGGCCACGCTGAGCACTGCCGGGTCCTTGAGCACCGCCTTGCGGAAAGTTTCCATCTTCGGCTGCATCACATTGAACGACAGCCCGTCATCGCCGCGCACAAAGCCGATCAACTGGCCGGTGTCCTGCTGCGGCATGAAGGTTTTCGGTACCACCACGTACAGCGCGATGTTCACGCCCACGGTGATCAACAGGCTCAGCAGGGTCAGGCGGCGATGGCGCAGCACCCAGTCCAGGCTGGTGGCGTAGGCCGCAACCATGCGGTCATTGACCTTCTGGCTCCAGCGCTGCAAACCGGTCATGTGCCCCTTAATGTGCGGTTTGAGCCAGCGCGCGCAGAGCATCGGGGTCAAGGTCAGCGAGACGATCAGCGACACAATGATCGCCGCCGACAAGGTGATGGAAAACTCACGGAACAGATTGGTGACAATGCCGCCCATAAACAGGATGGACAGGAACACCGCCACCAGCGACACGTTCATCGACAGCAAGGTAAAGCCGACTTCCTCGGCGCCCAGGTACGCCGCCTTCATCGGCGGCACACCCTCGTCGATATGCCGGGAAATGTTTTCCAGCACCACGATGGCGTCGTCCACCACCAGGCCGGTGGCCAGGATCAACGCCATCAGCGAAAAATTGTTCAGCGAAAACCCAAACAGGTACATCACCGCAAAGGTGCCGACCAGCGACACCGGCACTGCCAGGGTCGGGATCAACGAGGCGCGGAAGTTACCCAGAAACAGGTACACCACCAGCACCACCAGGGCCACGGCAATCAGCAGGGTCATCTCGGCTTCATGCAGGGTCGCGGTGATCACCGGCGAGCGGTCCATGGCCAGGTTGAGTTTGACGCTGGACGGCAGCACCGCCTGCAACGCGGGCAGCTGGGCCTTGATCTGCCGGACGGTCTCGATGATGTTGGCGCCGGACTGGCGGTTGATCACCAGCAGCACCGCCGAATCATTGTTGAAGAAGCCGCTGTTGTAGCGGTCTTCCACGCCGTCGCTGATCTTCGCCACGTCGCCCAGGCGCAAGGCTGCGCCGTTCTGGTAGCGGATCAGCAGCGGCTCGTAGTCCTTGGCCTTTTCCAGCTGGTCATTGGCCTGGATCTGCCAGTTACGCTCGCTGTCTTCCAGGGAACCCTTGGGCCGCCGCTGGTTGGCATTGGCGATGGTGTTGCGCACGTCGTCCAGGGCCACGCCGTATTGGTCCAGGGCCTTGGGTTCCAACTCGATGCGCACCGCCGGCAAGGAACTGCCGCCGATCTGCACCTCGCCCACGCCCGGCACCTGGGACAGGCTCTGCGAGAGGATGGTCGAGGCCAAATCGTACAACTCGCCTTTTTGCAGCACGTCGGAGGTCAGCGAGAGCACCATGATCGGTGCCTGGGACGGGTTAATCTTTTTGTAGGTCGGCATGCTGCGCATGCCACTGGGCAGCAGGTTGCGCGAGGCATTGATGGCCGCCTGCACTTCCCGCGCCGCACCGTTGATATCACGGTCGGAGTCGAATGCCAGGATCACCCGCGTGGAGCCCTGGCTCGACGAACTGCTCATGGTGGTGATGCCGGCAATCGCGCCGAATGAGCGTTCCAGCGGCGTCGCCACCGTCGAGGCCATCACCTCCGGGCTGGCGCCGGGCAAACTGGCCGACACCACGATCACCGGGAAGTCGATCTGCGGCAACGGCGACACCGGCAGCAAGTTGAAGCTGACGCCACCGAGCAACATGATCGCCAGGCTCAGCAGCATGGTGGCTACCGGCCGGCGAATGAAAGGTCCGGACAGGTTCATGACTCAACCGGCTCCAGGCTTTGCGGCTCTTTGCGCCAGCGACGGCCAAGGCGGTCGAAATACAAATAGATCACCGGCGTGGTAAACAGCGTCAACACCTGGCTCACCAGCAAGCCGCCGACCATCACCAGGCCCAGCGGTTGGCGCAACTCGGCGCCGGAACCCGTGGCCAGCATCAATGGCACCGCACCAAACAAGGCCGCCAGGGTGGTCATCAAAATCGGCCGAAAGCGCAGCAGCGCGGCCTGATAAATCGCCGTCTGCGGGTCCAGGCCCTGGTTGCGTTCGGCGTCGAGGGCGAAGTCGATCATCATGATCGCGTTCTTTTTGACGATACCAATCAGCAGGATGATGCCGATGATTGCGATCATGCCCAGGTCATTGCCACTGAGCAGCAACGCCAGCAAGGCGCCGACTGCGGCGGACGGCAACGTGGAAAGAATCGTGATCGGGTGGATGTAACTCTCGTACAGCACGCCGAGCACGATGTACATGGTCACCACCGCCGCCAGGATCAGCAGCAAGGTGCTCGACAGCGAGGCTTCGAAGGCCTGGGCCGCGCCCTGGAACTGGGTCTGCACGCCCACCGGCATGCCGATGTCCTTCTGGGTCTGGTTGATCAGCTCCACGCCTTTGCCCAGCGCGACGCCAGGCGCCAGGTTGAACGACATCATCACCGCCGGGAACTGGCCGATATGTGCAATTGCCAGTTGTGCCTGACGCTGCTCCACATGCGCCAGGCTCGACAGCCGCACCTGGCCGCCGTCAGTGGTTTTCACATAAATCTGGTTGAGCGCTGCCGGCCCCAGGGTTTCACCCGATTGCGCCTGCAATACCACGCGGTACTGGCTGGCCTGGGTATAGATGGTGGAAATCTGCCGCTGGCCGAAGGCGTCGTAAAGCGCATCGGTGATGGTCGACACACTCACGCCCAGGCGCGAGGCCGCATCACGGTCGATCACCAGGAACACTTGCAGGCCCTTGTCCTGCAGGTCGCTGGCCACATCGGTGAGTTCCGGCAACTGGCGCAAGGCGTGCACCAGCTTGTCGCTCCACAGCGCCAGCAAATCGGCGTCCGGCGAGGACATGCTGAACTGGTACTGGGTACGGCTCACGCGGTCTTCAATGGTCAGGTCCTGCACCGGCTGCATGAACAGGCGAATGCCCACCAGCTTGTCGATCTGTGGTTGCAGGCGCGTAATCACCTGGGCCGCACTCACGTCGCGCTGGCCGTGGGCCTTGAGGTTGATCAGCAGGCGACCGCTGTTGAGGGTGGCGTTATCGCCATCCACACCGATGTAGGACGACAGGCTTTCGACCGATGGGTCGGCCAGGATCACCTTGGCCAACTCCTGCTGGCGCTGGCTCATGGCGGCAAACGAAATCGACTGCGGTGCTTCCGATATGCCCTGGATCACCCCGGTGTCCTGCACCGGAAAAAAGCCCTTGGGCACCACCAGGTACAGCACCACGGTAAGGCCCAGGGTGGCAATGGCCACCAGCAGGGTCAACGGCTGGTGCTTGAGCACCCACTGCAATTTGCGCCCGTAGGCTTCGATCAACCAATCGATCCATGCGCCGCTGGCCTTGTAGAAACGGCCTTGTTCTTCTTCCTTGGGTTCGCGCTTGAGCAGGCGCGCGCACATCATCGGCGTCAGGGTCAGGGACACCACCAGGGAAATCAGGATCGCCACCGCCAGGGTGATGGCAAATTCGCGGAACAGCCGCCCGACCACATCGGCCATGAACAGCAGCGGAATCAGTACCGCGATCAGCGACAGGGTCAGGGAAATCAGGGTGAAACCGATTTGCTTGGCGCCCTTGAGCGCAGCCGCCATGGGCGTCTCGCCTTCCTCGATGTAACGCGAGATGTTTTCCAGCATCACGATGGCATCGTCCACCACAAACCCGGTGGCGATGGTCAGTGCCATCAGCGTCAGGTTGTTGATGGAGAAGCCCGCCAGATACATCACGCCAAAGGTGCCCACCAGCGACAGCGGCACGGCGATCGACGGAATGATCGTGGCGCTGACCCGGCGCAGGAACAGGAACGTGACCATCACCACCAGGGCAATGGCGATCAGCAATTCATGCTGTACGTCCTTCACCGAGGCGCGGATGGTCTGGGTGCGATCGGTAAGCACCGTCACATCCAGGCCTGCCGGCAAGTTATCGGTGATGCTCGGCAGCAACGCCTTGATACGGTCCACCACCTCGATCACGTTGGCGCCGGGCTGGCGCTGGATATTGAGCAGCACCGCCTGGTTTTCATTGGCCCAGGCAGCGAGGCGCTCGTTTTCGGCGCCGTCGACGATCTGCGCCACGTCTTTAAGGCGCAGCGGCGCGCCATTGTTGTAGGCCAGGATCAACTCGGCGTATTGCGCAGGCGAAACCAACTGGTCGTTGGCATCGAGCATGGAGACACGCGTAGGGCCGTCAAAGTTGCCCTTGGGCTGGTTGACGTTGGAGGCGGCGATCAGGGTGCGCACGTCCGACAGGTTCAAGCCGTTGGCCGCCAGGGCCTCGGGGTTGACCTTGATGCGCACGGCCTGGCGCTGGCCACCGGCGATGCTGACCATGCCGACGCCGCTGATCTGTGCAATTTTTTGCGCCATGCGCGTGTCAACCAAGTCGTTGAGCTTGGGCAGCAGCATGGTCTTGGAGGTAATTGCCAGGGTCAGCACCGGGGTGTCTGCCGGGTTGACCTTGTTGTACACCGGCGGCGCCGGCAAATCCTTGGGCAACAGGTTGGTCGCGGCGTTGATCGCGGCCTGCACCTGTTGCTCGGCGACATCCATATTGATGTCGAGGTTAAAGCGCAGGGTCAGCACCGAGGCGCCGCCCGAACTGGTGGACGCCATTTGTGTGAGGCCTGGCATTTGCCCGAACTGACGCTCCAGCGGCGCAGTGACCGCGCTGGTCATCACGTCCGGGCTGGCGCCTGGGTACAGGGTCATCACCCGGATCGTCGGGTAGTCCACCTGCGGCAAAGCCGAGACCGGGAGCAAACGGTAAGAAATGATGCCGGCCAGGACAATGGCCAGCATGCTCAGCGTGGTGGCAACCGGGCGAAGGATAAACAGTCGCGACAGGTTCATGAACCGACCTTTTGCGCCTTGCCGGCGTTAGCGCCGGTCTCCCCTTTTGCCGCAGGCTTGCCTTGCAGGTGTTCGGTCGGCGTGGTCGGCACTTCGCTGCTGTCGTTGACCACTTCAATGTCGCTGCCGTCCTTGAGGCGGTCGGTGCCTTCCAGCACCACGCGGTCGCCGGCCACCAGGCCTTCCTTGATGACGGTGTTGTCGCCATCGGTATCGCCGACCACCAAGGGTTGCATCTTGACCTTCTTGTCGCCGTCGAGCTTGTAGACGAAGGTGCCGCTGTTGCCGAACTGGATTGCGGCGGACGGTGCCAGTACCACATTGTGCAAGGTGTCGGCCAGCAGGTGCACATTGACGAACTGATTAGGGAACAGCGCCTGGTCCTTGTTATCGAAACGGCCTTTGAATTTGAGGGTGCCGGTGGTCACGTCGATCTGGTTGTCCAGGCTCTGCAACACGCCGACCGCCTGCTGCTTCACATCGCCACGGTCCCAGGCTTCCACGGGTAATTTGTTACCGGCGTGGTAGCGGGTGAGCACGGTGTCGAGGGTGTTTTCCGGCAGGGTGAAGACCACGCTGATCGGCTGGGTCTGGGTGATCACCGCCAGGAAGGTGGTGTCGTTGGCCGCCACCAGGTTACCGACGTCGACCTGACGCAGGCCGACGCGGCCGCTGATCGGCGCGCGGATCTTGGTGAACTCGAGGTTGAGCTTGGCGTCGTCGACCGCGCCCTGGTTGGTCTTGACCGTACCCTGGTACTGCATGACCAGGGCTTCGGCGGTGTCCAGGGTCTGTTTGGCGATGCTGTCCTGGGCATACAGGTCACGGTAACGCTGCACATCAACCTGAGCGTTTTTCAGTTGGGCCTGGTTCTGCAGGAGCGTGCCCTGGGCCTGGAGCAAGGCGTTCTGGTAGCTGCGCGGGTCGATCTCCGCGAGCAGGTCGCCCGCCTTGACCATCTGGCCTTCTTCAAAGGCGATCTTGACCAGCTCACCGCCCACCCGGCTGCGCACATTGATGGTGTTAAGTGCGGTCACCGTGCCCAGGGCCTTGTAGTACACCGGGAACTCGCCCAGCACCGCCGGCGCCACGCGCACCGGAATCGGGCCGGTGGACCCCCCGAAACCGGGCCGCGCCATCCCCGTCTTGCCGGTATGCCCGGCCGGTTTCTGCGCGGTGTCATCTTTATGGCCGGCGGGCCAGAATTTCCAGCACAGGCCGGCGATGACCAACAGCACAAGCAGGCCGAACAGCCAGCGGCGGGAATTGCGAGGGGAGGATTGCATGGAGTGATCAACCATTGGGCGCGAGAGCTTCTTCTTTGGGAGGCTGAAAGATAAGCACTGGGGCGCATTAAGAAAAGCGCCTTTACCGGCTATTTACCTTGGATTACAACTTTTAACGGTTGACCTTAGTCCGCGGGCTATTTCGCTAAACGTCTGAAGCGCAAATAAAAACGGCCTGGACTAGGCCAGGCCGCAATCTTGCCGCAAGCGTGCTACTGCAAAATGACAGTAATGCGCCGAAACAGTTACTTCAAAACAGCCAGGGCTGCTTCGTAGTTTGGCTCCTGGCCGATTTCAGGCACCAGTTCGCTGTGCAGCACGTTGTTGTTTTCGTCCAGTACCACCACGGCACGGGCGGTCAGGCCTTGCAGCGGGCCGTCGGCCACGGACACGCCGTAGTCTACGGCGAAGTCGGCGTTGCGAAAGTCCGACAGGCTCAGCACGTTGTCCAGGCCTTCGGTGCCGCAGAAGCGCTTCTGGGCAAACGGCAGGTCAGAGGAGATGCACAGTACAACGGTGTTGCTCAAATCGTTGGCCTGGGCGTTGAACTTGCGTACCGAAGTGGCGCAGGTCGGGGTGTCGACGCTTGGGAAGATGTTCAGCACTTTGCGCTTGCCGGCGAATGTTTCCAGGGTCGCTTCCGACAGGTCTACAGCGACAAGGCTGAACGCTGGAGCGGTGGCACCGGTTTTCGGCAATTCGCCTTCAACCTGGACAGGGTTACCACGAAGGGTGACTTGGGCCATGAACGGAATCCTTATGCTGGGTTTTGGTTTAACGAATTCGAGAGGCCGAAGTTAACCACAAACTGAGGTGGCTACCTACCTCCAGACACAAATTGTCATGCCGCACAGGTGTGGTTTAATTGCGCGTTTTTTGCCCGCCCTTCAAGGATCCGCTTTAGATGAATCAGCCCGCCACCAAAGTCCTGGTCATTGGTTATGTCTGGCCGGAACCCCGCTCCTCCGCCGCCGGCGGGCATATGATGCAGATTCTGCAAAGCTTTCTGGACCAGGGTTGGGACATTACTTTCAGCAGCCCGGCGACCATTGGCGAACACAAGGCCGACTTGCCTGCCTTGGGCATCAGCGAGTGCGCCATCGAGCTCAACAATAGCAGTTTCGACGATTTTATCCGCGCGTTAGCCCCGGACATCGTGCTGTTCGACCGTTTCATGATGGAAGAGCAGTTCGGCTGGCGCGTGGAGCAATGCTGCCCCGATGCCTTGCGCGTGCTGGAAAGCTCCGATTTGCAAAGCCTGCGCGATGCGCGCCATCAGCGTTTCAAGGCCCATCTCAAGGCCCACCCCGACAGCGACGATTTCAGCGCACTGTTCAAGCCGGCCTTGCAGGAGGAGTTCCAATGGATGGCCGACACCGACCTCGCCAAGCGCGAGATCGCCGCCATTTACCGCTGTGATATCAGCCTGATGATTTCCGATGTGGAAATCCGCCTGCTCACCGAGCACTTCAAGGTGCCGGCCGCCCTGCTCCACTGGTGCCCGTTAATGCTGGAGCCGCCGACCGAAGCCTTTGCGCCGTTCGAAGACCGCGCGCACTTTCTCAGCATCGGCAATTTCCGTCACGCGCCCAATTGGGATGCGGTGCTGTGGATGAAGAACAGCGTGTGGCCGTTGATCCGCCAGCAACTGCCGGGCGCACAGCTGCATGTCTACGGCGCCTACACGCCGCCCAAGGCCACCGCCCTGCACAACCCTGCGCAGGGTTTTCATGTGATGAACTGGGCCGAAGATGCCCTGCAAGTGATGACAGCCGCACGTATCTGCCTGGCGCCCATACGCTTCGGCGCCGGGATCAAGGGCAAACTGATGGACGCCATGCTCTGCGGCACGCCGAATATCACCACGCCGATAGGCGCCGAGGCCATGGGGGACGAACAGCCGTGGCCGGGCATGATCGAACAGAGTGCGCCGGCACTGGCGGCGGCGGCCGTGGCGCTGTATCAAGACCACGAACGCTGGACACAGGCCCAGGAGGCGGGCCGCCGGTTGCTCGCCCGACGCTACGACCAGACCTTCCACGGCCCGGCACTTGTAGACTGCCTGCAACGCTGCCGCAGCCGACTCGCTGCCCATCGCCGGGATAACTTCACCGGCAGCATGCTGCGCCACCATGCGCATAAAAGCACCCAGTACATGTCGCAGTGGATCGAGGCAAAAAACCGCAGCCTATAAGGTTGGCGCTGGCGAGGTTGCGCACAAGGGGGCATTATCCTGTGCAGCAACCACAATAAAGCGACGGCAGCATGACCCGAGCAATGCGCATCACCGACCCTTCCTACGAGTTGATGGACGATCACAACGGTCTGTCCATCATCTATCGCCAGCACGGCTTCCCCTGCCCGCTGGTGCGCTGGCACTTCCACAAGGAATACGAGCTGCACCTGATCGTGGCCAGCGCCGGCAAGGTGTTTATCGGCGACTACATCGGCAACTTCTATCCCGAAAGCCTGTTCCTCACCGGCCCCAACCTGCCCCACAACTGGATCAGCCAGGTGGAAGAGGACGAGGTGGTCCCCAAGCGCGACATGCTGGTGAACTTCACCGATGAGTTGTTTGAGCAGGGCAACCACTTGTTCGCCGAACTCAAGAGCCTGACGCCGTTACTTGAACGGGCACAGTACGGCGTCGAGTTTCGCTGCAAAAAAACCATCGCCCAGGCCATGGACCTGATGCAGCGTATCGAAGACAGCCGGGGCATGGCGCGCCTTGGGCATTTCTTCATCTTGCTGGACGTATTGAGCGCCTGCGAGGACTACCAGTTGCTCTCCGGCGTGACCACGCCGCAACTGGCCGACGAGCACAGCATCGACCGCACCAACCGCGCGGTGGACTATATCTTTGCCCACTACGCGCGGGAGTTGCCTTTGGAGGAAGTCGCGGAACACCTGGGGATGAAGCCGACGTACTTTTCCCGGGTGTTCAAGCAGGCCACCGGGCGCACTTTTATCGAATTCGTCAACCGGCTGCGCATCAGCAAGTCCTGCGAATTGCTCGCGGACGGTGACAAGGCCGTCACCGATGTGTGTTTTGAGTCAGGCTTTAACAATATCTCCAACTTCAACCGGCGCTTTCAGCAACTCAAGGGCATGACCCCTTCCCACTATCGACGGTTGGCGATGCAGCGGTTGACGGAGCAGAACCTGATGCCGGTAGACGCCTCGCACTTCAGTTAAAAAGACCGCAAGCCTGAGGTGCCCTGGCGATCAGCGATGAATGCTCTCACGCCCGCCACCAGCATATCCCGCAATATAAATGGGGCGTAACGCCCTCCTGTGTACGACCAAAAAGCTACACGTCATTGGCTGGATGCACTGTCTCCTTACGGAACAGAACCTGGCTTGATTCTGTTGGGCGCGAAACACCCGGAACACAAAGTACCGGTGAAACTGCAACGCGCAGCAGGAACCTTGTAGGACCCACTGTCACTCAGCGAAGGCATCGCCGCTACTTTAGGCATTGGCTGGTGCTTTTCTGACGCACAAAGGGTAACTCTATGATCAACGTTCAGCCTTCACCCACTCAAAGCGCCCCGCTACTACCCGTCGAGCCAGTCAAACCGCTAACCCGCCACCCTCAGCCGGCTCAGGAGGCCCTCGACAACCCACCACCCGGCCCATCGAACACTCGCCCTGTTGCCGCGCGCATACGCCGAGACTTGCAGAACCCCAACGCCACACCGCCTTCACGCTTGGCGTCAACCCGCCAGTTCGCCGACGCGTTGGTTGAACGAGGCGACCAGCAACTGGCCATCGGCGTTGCCAACAGCATTATCCGCCAACGGCTCGCCAGAGAGACACGTCGCTCAAGCGAGGAGCCGGACAAGGTTGTCGTCCCACCGCACTCAACCTTCGGCCAGGCGTGGTCTGCGCTGGCTGACGCGCTCGAATCGCAACCGTTCAAATCGTTTGCCGAAGCCAAGTTGATTGAGACTTCGAACCTGATCATTGGCGTCGACGGCGCCCTGACCGAGAAGGTTGATGGCGGCTTAGTCAGTTACTTCTCCCCCAATGACCCTGAATGGTCTGCGGCCTCAGGCGCCGTATTGGCCGCCGCAAAAAAACTGGCAGGCATGCGTTATTCAGACATTGCGTTCTACGGTCGAGCGCAGGCATCCGCCAGCGACATCGCTGGTTTCTACGGTATGCAACTGGGCTCGATCGGCAGTAACGACACTCTGTCGATGGCCGGGCAACTGTTGCGCGACGGCAAGTTCGCTGCGTTAAGCAGCACCGACCCGCTGGATGCGCCCATCAAGCAGCGACAGCGGGAGGCGAGCCAACGGATCGTGGATCTGCCGACACACGCACTACGGCAGACGCTTGAGCCGTTCGCCCCGCTCACCGCGCAACAGCAGGTTAAGCAAGCGGATCGTGCGCTGGCGCAGCTCGTCAGCCAGGGGTTGATGAAACTGGTTCCGGAAACGACCCAATATGAAACCTCAGTCATTCTGGAAGATATTCCTGAGTATTCAACCTTCAGCCAAGTGCGCAAACATCTCTTGAATGCACTCAACGGCAATGCGTTCAAAACCTTTGCGAAAGACAACGATTTGGACCCCGGCAGCGTGCGCATCAACCCTGTCAGCGGTGCACTGACAGGTGAAGTGAAGGGTGTCCCCACCACGTTCACCGTCAACGATGTGTCAGGCTGGGCCGATGCCTGGGTCGAGATTAAGCCAGCCGTTCAACAGATGGCCGCCGGGTCTGACTCGGACGTGACTTACCCCACCGGCACCCGCGCGACACTGTTTGAAGTAATGGCGTTCTACAACGAAGCGCCGCCTCACCAAGAGGACAGTCGTAAACCGAGGTGGGAGCAACGCCAACTTGCGGCCACACTCGGCCGGGTGGTCGAGATCAACCAAAACAACAACTTCAAAGCATTGGCCGACACCGACCAAGCCAATGCCATACAGCAGCGCCAGCAGGCGGTAATACAGCAACTGGCCGGCACAACCATTCCCCCCTCGCCCCTTGAAACCCTCGCCGCCGCCGTGCGAGCCAACACAAACAACGCCACGGAGGAAAGCCAACAGTCACCCGCTGATGTGTTGGCCAAGGCCGAACACGACCTGGCCATCGCCGTGCATCGAGTGATGCTGCAGATCAAGGCTGACCCAGCCAAGGCCACGGCAACGATGATTGACTCGATCCCGGCCAACAGCCTGTTCGGTCAATCACTGGCTTACTTGGGCGACGCCCTGAACGCACGGGGTTATAGCGATTGGCGCCAGCAGAACAACCTCGTCGGTACCGACACAACTTGGGTTGCGCCAAAAGATGCGGCCGATCTGCGGACGAGAGAAACCGACTTTGCCAAACAGTTTCCTGAGCATTTCGACGTAATGAACCCTGTAAACGCTGCCGCAGCGCCATTCGCTGCCGGCACAAAGCCCGTCGAACTCAAATATGGCACCGCCAGCAGCGTACCGTTCGAATGGCTCTGCAATTTCTACGGTATCAGCACCGACCCCAGCAGCGAAAAATTTGCCCGGCAGTTGGAACTGATAGGCCGCACCCAGCACTTGCCGGAGCGATCGGAACCTGCGCAAGTCACAGTGGCGCGGCTGCGAAGTCAGCGTACCGCGCTGGGTAACAGCAATGATCGGTATGCGTTAATCAATCTGTTGAAGCAAGGCAAAGTCGACGACAGCGCGCGCTTTGTAGTCTCTCCCGACTCATCGCATCAGCCTAAAAGCGTCACGACGGTTCAGCAATTTATCGCGGACAATGGCTGGTACACCACGCAGTCGAAAGCCGATAACGACAATCTACTGGCGGCGTTGCAGACGCCAGTCCCACGGTCGCCACCGCTGGGCAATCACTGGGGGTTTCTGTCGACGCCGCTGTCGCTGAGCACTGCGCAACGCAGCGCAGCGCAGTAGTGGAGCAGGTAAAAACACTCATTGGCGCCGAGAAAAGCCTGCTCGACTATCTAGGCACAGCGGTCCCCAACCTCAGTAGTGATCCGGCAACCGCGTTGCAACAACTGCTCTCCACGGATAAAGCCCTGGCGTTAGCGGCCAGCCTGCAAACCCAGATGAAGGGTGCGCCAACCGCTACCAGCCTTCAACAATGGCTGTTAACCGTGCTGGTGCTGGAACTCGACCCGGCCGCCGGCACGATGCGCAATAGCGTTGCGGGTTTTGATTTCATGCAATCGGCCAACTGGGGGCTTGAGCCGGGTGAGATTCGTGAACGCTTCAACCAGCACTTGGCTTCAGAGCGCAACATTGCGCCCAACCTTGTGCCGGCAGTTGCCCAATTATTGATGGCGGGGACGGCCCCTGCCCTGCTGGCAAAAGAGATGCCATCAATGGCCTGCTTCAGTTCCACTGAGTGGGTCGCCTTTGCCACTGCCGTCAACCGGGTTGAATGGATAGCCCCCGGCGCCAGCGCAAATATGACCTTCCAGCAAGCGATGAACTTTCACAAGATAAGGCCCATTTCAGCCACTGAAGCCCGACTGGAGGCCTTGGCCCAGGTCAATCCAGTCAGAGACTGGGCAATTGCCAACAATCACGAAATCCAAAGTGACACCGCTCCCTACACTCCTGAGCAGCACAGATTGAGCCAGGAAAAACTGGACCAACAGATCAAGGAGACGTCCGAGGCAATCAACTTCCTGCGCGGGCCGGAGGCGCCCACCAGAAGGAGCATGGCTCTAAAGGCGTTGCGAGAAAAATTTGGTAACCATATCGACTACGAACGCGCTGATCTTTGGGAATCGGTGGGAGGCGGGCTGTTTTCGGGTGTCAATGCAAGCATCGTTGAAGCCTACGAGGCCGGGCGCCTTGGAGAACGCTGGACGTCATCGCGTCCGGGACTGGATACCGAGGCACTGCGCGCCGGCGCTAGCGAGTTGCCTGATATTAATGCCCAGTTCAACCAAGCCATTGAACAAGACTACACGCTGCGCAGACGACACACCGTCACACTGTTCAAGGGGATGCTGAGCAAGCTGCCTCTTGCTGATCGCGAGAGTCTCGTCAACGGATCGGTGAAAGTTTATCAAGTCAAAGGCGCCGGCAATGGCATCGTATTAACGACAAATTACCAGGGCGTTGACAGAGCCTTTGCGATCTACCCGGCCATTGGAAAAATAGTAAAAATCCCCGCTATCGACCCAACGATCCCTGACGGCACTTCCGGCCTGCAAACCCTCGACGCAACGGCGTTCAATAACGGCGCAGAGCCGAAGCCCGGAACCCGATCCAACGTCGTATTGACCCGGATCGACGAAACCGACTTCGTTATCCCGAATGACGACCCAACAACCGGTATCAGGCAGCTCTTGGTTGCGTTCAGCGCAACCCATGAGACCTCCAACTACGACAGTCAAAGAACCCAGTATTTGTCTAAGTTGCTGGTGGACTCGATCTACTTGAACAAAACCAGTTTTGTCGCAACGCATTTGAACCGGCGTGCGAACAGAGTTGAAAACGCCGTGGAACCTATTGACGCCTTCGAAGGCATTTTACGCGCCCTCCCGGGAGGCTCCAGTGTGCTGGATGTTTTCCAGGGCAAGTATGCGCAGGCGGTGTGGGACCTGGGCGTTGATATTGTGATGTACGTCGCCACCGAGGGCCTGGGCAAACTATGGACATTGGCAAAAACAGGTGCGGGCTGGGCAGGTTCAAAGATCGCCGCCGGTTTGATCGATAAGTTCGGGGTTAAAGAGGTTGAAAATATCGCGTTCACCGACCTGACTGCCTCCAGCGTCTCGGAGTCGTTAAGCTCGTTCGGGCGCACGCAAATTGCCCCTTCAGCCGAACGCAATGCGGGCACATTTGCTTCGGCGGCCAACCGGGCTGATGGCACAATAAGTTACGGCGGCACTGAGCAAGCCAATATCAGCGCAGTACGCCAAGACGGTCATTGGTACGCGTATGACGTTACGACCGACGCGGCTTATGGCCCGCCTCTGGTGAGCTTTGTGCCCGATACCTCTTACGTCTTGCATCAAGAAGCCCTGGCGGACGGCAGCCACGCACTGGTGACGGAGAAACCGGTATCCGCCAACGCTTACACAGTGCCCCGCACTCATGGTTTTGACCTGGTCGAAGGCGAACGCGTGTACCGCTACGACACTCGCAACCCGGGGGTAATGACTGATCTGGAATCAGCCGAGCACTTTAAACCTTTGGAGGGCTTTGAAGGCATCTGCCCTGCCCCTTCTATCTCGGCGGGCAGGACTAAACGCGTGGTCGATACGACCTGTTTTTCCAAAGTGCTCAACAACGTTGACGACCTGGCCGCTCAGGAACTTCAAGCGCTTGAACACGTGCGCCTGTTCCCTTCAGTACCCGAACTTCTGGAGAAGGACAGATTCACTGTTTTCCAGCGACGCCGTTACCGTTGGGTTGAACACGACACGGGGCTTCGCTTGGAGCCCGTGACCGATCAAAAACCTATCATCTATAAACAGGAGATAAGCGCCAGCCTCAAGAACGACGCTGGGTTTGGTTTTTATAACTTGAACCCGGACAACCTGTTAGAAGCAGAATCGCGTGTCGTCAAACTCAACCGCATCAGTGATCTGTGTGACGACACGCGGGAACTCAGAGGCATTGTCGTCAACGACCCCCAGGGCAGCGCCGCTAAATACTTGGTAATCGAGGCCGACACCGCCGAGTTCTATTACACAAGGCTGGAGACTCCGCAGCCAAACGAGATCGTATTCAAAAAATGCACGTCCGCTGAAAAACCGATGATCAAAGAGTACCGGGACACCCTCAGAGCGCGCCAACAACCTGGCCCTAAAACACTTCGTCCCACACAGCTGGTCAGTGAGGGCAAGGTGGCCAACCTCAATGATTTGTCCCTGTGGCGCACACTGCAAGCGCCTAAGGGAGATAAGGCACGTGTCGTCATGGACGAGGTTCAACAAGCACTTCAACCGCACTTCGAAGAGATCGCTATTACCGACGTCCCCACCGCTAATGAAAACGGGGTCACTCAATACAAATATGATGGCAACCACCAGGCCGTGAGGAGAAGACGCGACGAACTGCGCAAGGAGCTGGGACTGGATAATTATGGCGCAGTGCGCAGTGAGACGTTTCAAACCCGATTGGCCCGACGAGTGGGCGCGGAAAGGGACGCAAACGGAAAAATATTCGGACAGTGTGCCGAGATGGCGGCGTATGCCGCAGATACGATCAAGGCGTCAGCCAAAGAGAGCGGCTACCGAACCTATATGGTGCAAATCCCCGGCAGCAATCATACGCTCGTGTTGCTGTCAAAAAATGTTTACCGGGCCGGGGAGAAAATTAACTGGGAGCGTGAGTTCAAAGAAGGATCCATCACGGTTGATTTGTGGCAAAGCGTTTTAAATAAGACAAGCGCCCGAGCCAATAAAATGTTGACGCACTTATCGAAAAACCACCTGTACACCAAAAGCAAACCTCCCGCCACGATTCAAGTGGAAATGAAAGTTCATTGATTCAAACATCCCAGCCACGGGATTTCTGGGCAGGCCGCACGGCAACTGTGCGGCCGTGCGTTTGCCCAACCCTGGAGAAACCGTATGAGCCGCCTCAGCGACCAGTGCAAAAAAGTATCAGCCCCAGTGCGCCCAAGGATTTGTCATAACCCCAATTGAAGGCTGTAATCACCGCACACTCTTCCTGACATCTTGTCGGAAGACACAACAACAATAACTGTCCTTCTGTAGCCCCTTGGGCGCGGAAATGGAGTGCGCGATGAAGTTCACAGCAAAAGCACTGCTTGTCTCCACCTGCATGACTACCTGCATGACCCTCAGCGCCGTCAGCTTTGGCGCGCAAACCCTGACCATTGCCACCGTCAACAACAGCGACATGATCCGCATGCAAAAGCTCTCGAAAACCTTCGAGACCGAGCACCCGGACATCAAGCTGAACTGGGTGGTGCTTGAAGAAAACGTGCTGCGCCAACGCCTGACCACCGACATCGCCACCCAGGGCGGCCAGTTCGACGTGTTGACCATCGGCATGTACGAAGCTGCACTGTGGGGCGCCAAGGGGTGGTTGGAGCCGATGAAAGACCTGCCGGCGTCCTACGACCTCGACGACGTGTTCCCTTCGGTGCGTGACGGCTTGTCGGTCAAAGGCTCGTTGTATGCCCTGCCGTTCTACGCCGAAAGCTCGATCACCTACTACCGCACCGACCTGTTCAAGGGCGCCGGGCTGAGCATGCCCGAGCACCCGACCTGGACCCAGATCGGCGAATTCGCCGCCAAACTCACCGACAAGAGCAAAGAGCAGTACGGCCTGTGCCTGCGTGGCAAAGCCGGTTGGGGTGAGAACATGGCGCTGATCACCACTCTGGCCAACGGCTACGGCGCACGCTGGTTCGATGAAAAATGGCAGCCTGAATTCAACGGCCCGGAATGGAAGGACGCGTTGAACTTCTACGTCGACAACATGAAGAAATCCGGCCCGCCGGGTGCTTCCAGCAACGGTTTCAACGAAAACCTCGCGCTGTTCAACAGCGGCAAGTGCGCGATCTGGGTGGACGCCAGCGTGGCCGGTTCGTTCGTCACCGACAAGTCTCAGAGCAAGGTCGCTGACAGCGTCGGCTTCACCTTCGCGCCCCACGAGAAGACCGACAAAGGCACCTCGTGGCTGTACTCCTGGAGCCTGGCGATCCCGACCAGTTCCAAAGCCAAGGACGCCGCCAAGGTGTTCACCACCTGGGCAACGTCCAAGGAATACGGCGAGCTGGTTGCCAAGACCGATGGCATCGCCAATGTGCCGCCGGGTACGCGCAAATCGACTTACAGCGACGAGTACCTCAAAGCCGCGCCGTTCGCCAAGGTGACCCTCGAATCGCTGAAAGTCGCCGACCCGACCAAACCGACCCTCAAGCCGGTGCCGTATATCGGTATCCAGTTGGTGACCATTCCTGAATTCCAGGCGATCGGTACCCAGGTCGGCAAGTTCTTCTCGGGCGCGCTGACCGGTCAGCAAACGGTGGACCAAGCCTTGACCGCCGCGCAGACCACCACCGAGCGCGAGATGAAGCGGGCGGGTTATCCCAAATAACTCAGCATCACCGCGATAAATGCTTTGTGTGGGAGCTTGCCTGCGATGCGGGCGACTCGGTCTGTCAGCCAGACCGATGTGATGCCATCGCAGGCAAGCCAGCTCCCACATTGAGCGCGCTCCGATTCTAGTTTTGCATGCACCCGACTGGTCTTGATCCTAATGAATACAACACCCAAAAACCGCCTGGCCAACCCCGGCTGGTTCCTTGTCAGCCCCTCGGTGGCCATGCTGCTGCTGTGGATGATCGTGCCGCTGGGCATGACCCTGTACTTTTCGCTGATCCGCTACAACCTGCTCTACCCTGGCGAAAACCAATTCGTGGGGCTGGAGAACTTCACCTACTTCATCACCGACTCGGGCTTCCTGCCTGGCGCCACCAATACCCTGTTACTGGTGGGCAGCGTGCTGCTGATCAGCGTGGTGTTCGGCGTGTTGATCAGTGCGCTGCTGGAGGCCAGTGAGTTCTTTGGCCGCGGCATTGTGCGGGTGATGCTGATTTCGCCGTTCTTCATCATGCCCACCGTCGGTGCGCTGATCTGGAAGAACCTGATTTTCCACCCGGTATCGGGGATTCTCGCCGCCGTGTGGAAGCTGTTCGGGGCCGAGCCGGTGGACTGGCTGGCGCACTACCCGCTGCTGTCGATCATCATCATTGTGTCGTGGCAGTGGCTGCCCTTTGCCATCCTGCTGCTGATGACCGCCATGCAGTCCCTCGACCAGGAACAAAAAGAAGCCGCACGCCTGGACGGTGCCGGCGCCATCGCGATCTTCTGGCACCTGACCCTGCCGCACCTGGCGCGCCCGATCGCCGTGGTGGTGATGATCGAAACGATCTTTTTGCTCTCGGTGTTCGCCGAAATCTTCACCACCACCAACGGTGGCCCCGGTTACGCCTCGACCAACCTCGCCTACCTGATCTACAACCAGGCGCTGGTGCAGTTCGACGTGGGCATGGCCTCGGCCGGCGGCTTGATTGCCGTGGTCATCGCCAATATCGCGGCGATCATCCTGGTGCGGATGATCGGCAAAAACCTGACTGACAAGCCTTGAGGGCCGCGCCATGACGCTTCAACAATCCCGCCGCCTGCAAAGCCTGTTGCTCGGCACGTTGGCCTGGGCCATCGCGATCCTGATCTTCTTCCCGATCTTCTGGATGGTGCTGACCAGCTTCAAGACCGAAATCGACGCGTTCGCCACGCCGCCGCAGTTCATCTTCACGCCGACGCTGGAGAACTACCTGCACATCAACGAGCGCAGCAACTACTTCGCCTACGCCTGGAACTCGGTGGTGATCTCGTTCAGCGCCACCGCCCTGTGCCTACTGATCTCGGTGCCGGCCGCCTACTCCATGGCGTTCTACGAAACCAAACGCACCAAGGGCACCTTGCTGTGGATGCTGTCGACCAAGATGCTGCCGCCTGTGGGCGTATTGATGCCGATCTACCTGCTGGCCAAGAGCCTTGGCCTGCTGGATACGCGCATTGCGCTGATCATCATCTACACCCTGATCAACCTGCCGATTGTGGTGTGGATGGTGTACACCTACTTCAAGGACATCCCCAAGGACATCCTCGAAGCCGCACGCCTGGACGGCGCCACCCTGTGGCAGGAAATGGTCCGCGTGCTGCTGCCGATCGCCAAGGGCGGCCTGGCCTCCACTGTGCTGCTGTCGCTGATCCTGTGCTGGAACGAGGCGTTCTGGTCGCTGAACCTGACCTCCTCGAACGCCGCGCCGTTGACCGCGCTGATCGCCTCTTACTCCAGCCCCGAAGGCTTGTTCTGGGCCAAATTGTCCGCCGTTTCGACCCTCGCCTGTGCGCCGATCCTGATCTTTGGCTGGATCAGCCAGAAACAGCTGGTGCGTGGCCTGTCCTTCGGCGCAGTTAAATAATAATTCCAAGCGGAGGCCCATCATGGCCAACCTGAAAATCAAGAATTTGCAAAAAGGCTTCGAAGGTTTCTCGATCATCAAGGGCATTGACCTTGAGGTGAACGACAAGGAGTTCGTGGTGTTCGTCGGCCCGTCGGGCTGCGGTAAATCCACCCTGCTGCGTTTGATCGCAGGCCTTGAGGAAGTCACCGAAGGCACCATCGAACTCGATGGCCGCGATATCACCGAAGTCACCCCGGCCAAGCGCGATTTGGCCATGGTGTTCCAGACTTACGCGCTGTACCCGCACATGAGCGTGCGCAAAAACATGTCGTTTGCCCTGGACCTGGCGGGTGTCGACAAGAAGCTGGTGGAAAGCAAAGTCAGCGAAGCGGCGCGTATTCTCGAACTTGGCCCGTTGCTGGAGCGCAAGCCCAAGCAACTGTCCGGTGGCCAGCGTCAGCGCGTGGCGATCGGCCGTGCAATCGTGCGTAACCCGAAGATTTTCCTGTTCGACGAACCGCTGTCCAACCTCGACGCCGCCCTGCGTGTGCAGATGCGCCTGGAACTCTCGCGCCTGCATAAAGAACTGCAAGCGACCATGATTTACGTGACCCACGACCAGGTCGAGGCCATGACCCTGGCCGACAAGGTGGTGGTCCTCAACAGCGGCCGCGTTGAGCAGGTCGGCTCGCCGCTGGAGCTGTACCACCAGCCGGCCAACCTGTTTGTGGCGGGCTTTCTGGGTACGCCGAAAATGGGTTTCCTCAAGGGCAAGGTGACCCGTGTCGAGGGTCAAAGCTGCGACGTGCAACTGGACGCCGGCATGCTGATCAGCCTGCCAATGAGCGGCGCCAGCCTGAGCGTGGGCAGCGCGGTGACCCTGGGTATTCGCCCGGAACACCTGGAAATTGCCTCGCCTGGCCAAACCACGCTGACCGTCACCGCCGACGTCGGCGAGCGCCTGGGCAGCGACACTTTCTGCCACGTCATCACCGCCAGCGGCGAGCCACTGACCCTGCGCATCCGTGGCGACATGGCCAGCCAATACGGCGAAACCCTGCAGTTGCACCTGGACCCGGCGCACTGCCATCTGTTCGACACCGATGGCGTGGCCGTGGCTCGTCCACTGCGCGCTGCCGCCTGATTTCGCGAGACTTGTGATGAAACTGAATAAACAGAACCTCACCCAATTGGCGCCGCACGTGAAAATTCCCGCCTATGCGATTGCCAGCACCACCCAGGGCATCGCGCATATCGGCGTCGGCGGTTTCCACCGCGCGCACCAGGCGTATTACACCGACGCGCTGATGAATACCGGCGTTGGCCTGGACTGGAGCATCTGCGGCGTCGGCCTGCGCAGCGAGGACCGCAAGGCCCGCGACGACCTGGCCGGCCAGGACTACCTGTTCACCCTGTATGAGCTGGGCGATACCGACGACACCGACGTGCGCGTGATCGGCGCGATCAGCGACATGCTGCTGGCCGAAGACGGCGCCCAGGCGCTGATCGACAAGCTGGCCAGCCCGCAGATTCGCATCGTTTCGCTGACCATCACCGAAGGCGGCTACTGCATCGATGACAGTAACGGCGAGTTCATGGCACACCTGCCGCAGATCCAGCACGACCTGGCGCATCCCAATGCCCCGAAAACCGTGTTCGGGTTTATCTGCGCCGCACTGACCCAGCGTCGCGCCGCCGGCACCCCGGCGTTTACCGTGATGTCCTGCGATAACCTGCCGCACAACGGCGCCGTCACGCGCAAGGCCCTGCTGGCATTTGCCGCCCTGCACAACGCCGAACTGCACGACTGGATCAAGGCCAACGTGAGTTTCCCGAATGCCATGGTCGACCGCATCACACCGATGACCAGCAGCGCCCACCGCCTGCAACTGCACGACGAACACGGCATCGACGACGCCTGGCCGGTGGTATGCGAGCCATTTGTGCAATGGGTGCTGGAAGACAAATTCGTTAACGGCCGCCCGGCCTGGGAAAGCGTCGGGGTGCAGTTCACCGATGACGTCACGCCTTACGAAGAGATGAAGATCGGCCTGCTCAATGGCAGCCACCTGGCCCTGACCTACCTGGGGTTTCTCAAGGGTTACCGGTTTGTACACGACACCATGAACGACCCGGTGTTCGTCGCCTACATGCGCGCGTACATGGACCTGGACGTGACGCCAAACCTGGCGCCGGTACCGGGCATTGATTTGACCCACTACAAGCAGACGCTGGTGGACCGTTTTTCCAACCAGGCGATTGCTGACCAGTTGGAGCGTGTGTGCTCCGATGGCTCGTCGAAGTTTCCCAAGTTCACCGTACCAACCATCAATCGCTTGATTGCCGATGGGCGTGAAACCGAGCGCGCGGCGTTGGTTGTCGCCGCCTGGGCGTTGTACCTCAAAGGCGTTGATGAAAACGGCGTGACTTACAAGATCCCCGACCCACGCGCCGAGTTCTGCCAGGGGCTGGTGAGTGACGACGCGCTGATCAGCCAGCGCCTGCTGGGTGTGGAAGAGATTTTTGGCAAGGCTATTCCCAACTCGGCTGAGTTTGTGGCAGCGTTTGAGCGTTGCTATCAAAGACTTCGAGATAATGGCGTAACAAAGACTCTGGAAGGCCTGCTCGCCAAGATCAACTGACGAAACCGAATCAACCTGTGGGAGCGGGCTTGCTCGCGAATGCGGTGATTCAGTCGATACATCCCTAACTGACACACCGCATTCGCGAGCAAGCCCGCTCCCACACTTGAACGGGTTACCAAGCCAACAATATGCTGAGCAAATCCTCATGACCCAGCAAAACCTGTACCTCGGCATCGATTGCGGCACCCAGGGCACCAAAGCCATCGTCCTCGACGCGTCCAGCGGCAAGGTCCTGGGCCTGGGCGCCGCCGCGCATACATTGATCAGCGGCGCCAATGGCCGCCGCGAACAGCACACCCAGGAATGGCTGGACGCCTTTACCGAAGCCACCCACCGCGCCCTGCAACAGGCCGGTGTAGACGGCCAGGACATCCTCGGCATCGGCGTGTCCGGCCAGCAGCACGGTCTGGTGCTGCTGGACGAGCAAGGTGAAGTGCTGCGCCCGGCCAAACTCTGGTGCGACACCGAAACCGCGCCGGAGAACGCGCGCCTGCTGGCCTACCTGGGCGGCGAAAGCGGCTCGCTGGAACGTCTTGGCGTGGCCATTGCGCCGGGCTATACCGTGTCGAAACTGCTGTGGACCCGTGAACAACACCCGGACGTGTTCGCGCGCATCGCCCATATCCTGCTGCCCCACGATTACCTCAACTACTGGCTCACCGGCCGCGCCGTGGCGGAATACGGCGATGCGTCGGGCACCGGCTACTTCAACGTGCGCAGCCGTGAGTGGGACGTGGCGCTGCTTACGCACATCGACCCGAGCGGGCGCCTGGAAAAAGCCCTGCCGCAATTGATCGCGGCCGATCAAACTGTCGGCACCCTCCTGCCGGCCATCGCCGAACGCCTGGGGATCAACCCGAGTGCCAAGGTGTCCAGCGGCGGCGGCGACAACATGATGGGCGCCATCGGCACCGGCAATATCGCCCCCGGCGTGATCACCATGAGCCTGGGTTCGTCCGGCACCGTGTATGCCTTTGCCGATCAGCCGAATGTCAGCCCGCAAGCGTCGGTGGCGACCTTCTGTTCGTCCAGCGGTGGCTGGCTGCCGTTGATCTGCACCATGAACCTGACCAACGCCACCGGGGTGATTCGCGAGCTGTTCGACCTTGACCTGGCGACCTTCAACAGCCTGGTTGAGCAAGCGCCGATTGGCGCCGACGGCGTGAGCATGCTGCCGTTCCTCAACGGCGAACGCGTGCCCGCCCTGCCCCACGCCACCGGCAGCGTGCACGGGCTGACCATGACCAACCTGACCCGCGCCAACCTGTGTCGCGCGGTGGTCGAGGGCACCACCTTCGGCCTGCGCTACGGCCTCGACCTGCTGCGCCAGACCGGCCTGCAAAGCCACAGCATCCGCCTGATCGGCGGCGGCTCGAAAAGCCCGGTGTGGCGGCAGATGGTTGCCGATATCATGAACACCGAAGTGGTGTGTACCGAACAAAGCGAAGCCGCCGCCCTGGGCGCGGCAATCCAGGCGGTGTGGAGCCAGTCCGGCGAACCCCTGGCCAGCCTGTGCGACAAATGCGTCAGTGTCGACCCGAGCAGCCGCACGCTCCCGGTGGCGACCAATGTGAGTGCCTATCAACAGGCTTACGAGCGCTACCAGCAGCTCGTGGCAACCCTTTAAGAGCGAACGACTATGTATCTGGTGTGTGGCGAAGCGCTGTTTGATTTTTTCAGCGAGCAAGAGGCCAGCGGGCAGGCTTCCAGGGTCAATTACAAGGCCATTGCCGGTGGTTCACCGTTCAACGTGGCCGTGGGTTTGCGCCGCCTGGGCATTGAGTCGGCGCTGTTGGGTGGCGTGTCCGACGACTTCCTTGGCCAGCGCTTGCTGCAAGTGCTCAAGGACGAAGGCGTCAGCCGGCAGTTTCTGCTTGAGTTTGCCGCGCCGACTACCCTGGCAATGGTTGCCGTGGGCGCCAACGGCTCACCGCAGTACAGCTTTCGCGGCGAAGGCTGCGCAGATCGGCAATTGACCCTTGAGCATCTGCCGACGTTGGGCGATGAGATTCGTGGCCTGCATGTCGGCTCGTTTTCGCTGGTGGTGCAGCCGATTGGCGACACGCTGCTGAGCCTGGTCAAGCGCGAAAGCGGCAAGCGCCTGATCAGCCTGGACCCCAATGTGCGGCTCAACCCGCAGCCGGATATCCAGCTGTGGCGTGAGCGCGTGGCCGAGCTGGTCAAACATGCCGACCTGATCAAGGTCAGCGACGAAGACCTGCACCTGCTCTACCCCGACCAATCGCCCGAGAGCGTGCTGCAAGGCTGGTTGCAACACCGTTGCCAGTTGGTATTCCTCACCCGTGGGGGCGATGGCGCGACAGTCTTCAGCCGCCAGCACGGCAGTTGGTCGCAACCTGCGGTCAAGGTAGTGATGGCCGATACGGTAGGCGCCGGCGACACCTTCCAGGCCGCGTTGATTGCCTGGCTGACCGAGCAGCAGCTGGATTCGATTGACGGCCTGCAACAGCTGACGCGCGCGCAGATCGACAGCATGCTCGGCTTCGCCATCCGCGCCGCCGCGCTGACCTGCAGCAAGACCGGGCCGGACCTGCCGTATCGTCAGCAGTTGGGCTGAAGCCTGGGTTTCATGAAGGTTTTGTCAGCCAAGGCAAAATTAATCGATGGTTAATCCCGCAAGCCGAGAGTGAAATTGAACTCACTTGCGGAGCACCCTCATGAAACTGCGTACATGGTTATTCACCGGCACCTTGGCCCTTGCCGCGGTATCGGGCATGGCCCAAGCCGACACCGCGGCCAAGCCCGTGCCTTATCAATACGGCACGCCGTTGAACATCGACAAAGTGATCGCCATGCACGAGGAAGACACCGACGCGTGCAAGGTGATCAATGCCGATATCAAATTCGTGGACAAAGCCGGGAAAATCGAAGACGTGGGCTATCGAAAAATGTCCGAAGCCTGTGATTTCCAGAACTGATGCACACCGTATTGGGCCTGGCGACTACCAGGCCCACAGGTCATCGGTGACTGACTCTCAACCACTTGCACTCAACCACTTGGCTGACTAGTAGCCGCGCCCCGCCACTCTTTGCTGAGCAGGCGCCTGGGTGTGCTTGAGGTCTTCGCGCAACCCGCTGATCAGGTTGCAGATGGCTCGACTGCTGTCGAGTTTTTCTGCGTTGATACCTTTGACTTCCAAATCTACCCGGTCACGGTCGCGATCGTCATAGACCTTGATCGTCAACGAGGCGTCTTCGGCTTTGGTGCATTCACACCGCATGGGCAGGAAACTTCCTTCAATAATGCTGCGTAGTTCCAGTTCCGAAAGCATGGCCAACCTCTCCTTTCTTGAGACTGCCAACAGATTTTTTGTGTGTCCGGCAGGCGCAGGCCCGCCACGTCTTACCGACCTTGGCAGACGCTTACAGTCAATAAGCCTACTCGGCAAAATCCGTTCTTGTTGTAACTTTTCCTCATAAGCGCAACGACCCGTTATATAAGCCGGTTTGTGTAGCCGGCATCGTCGTCGAATCGCGCCGATTAAACGTTTATGCACTAAATTGCACTTTGCGCCGCGACTCTCTCTGCAACATGTCGCAAACTATCAAAGTTGATATTGGCCCCGGAATTCACCGCCACCAAGGTTTGCCCGTGCGTGCCGTTTTGGCTGACGTACTTGCGAATGCCCGCCACCGCCAGTGCGCCGGAAGGCTCGGTGATGGAGCGCGTATCGTCGTAGATCAGCTTGATGGCGCTGCACAGTTGGTCATTGCTGACGGTGATCACTTCATCGACCCAATCGCGGCAGATCTCAAAGCCATAGGCGCCGATCTGCGCCACGGCAGTGCCATCGGCAAACCCGTCGACACTGGGCAGCACCACCCGCTCACCGGCGCGCAAGGCCGCCAGCAGGCAACTCGAGCCCTCGGGTTCGACCCCGACGATGCGCACCTCGGGCCGCAGGTATTTGACATAGGCGGCAATCCCGGCGATCAGGCCGCCGCCGCCCACCGGTACGAAGATCGCGTGCAGCGGGCCTTGCTGTTGACGCAGTATTTCCATGGCCACAGTGCCTTGGCCGGCGATCACATCGGGGTCATCGAACGGCGAAACAAAGGTGCAACCCGACGCCTGGGCCAATTGCAGCGCATGGGCCAGGGCAAACGGGAAGCTTTCGCCCTGCAACACCGCTTCGGCGCCACGGGAGCGCACGCCCAGCACCTTCAACTCCGGCGTGCTGCACGGCATGACGATTCGGGCCTTGATCCCCAATTCCCGCGCTGCCAACGCCACGCCCTGCGCATGATTACCGGCCGATGCCGTCACCACGCCTCGGGCTTTCTGCTCAGGCGTCAGTTGCATCAGCTTGTTGTAGGCGCCACGGATTTTGAAAGAAAACGTCGGCTGCAAATCTTCCCGCTTGAGCAGCACCTGGTTGCCCAAAAGCGCCGATAGCGCAGGCGCCGGCTGCAAGGGCGTGCGCACTGCCACGTCGTAGACCGGGGCGGCGAGGATCTTTTTCACGTAGTGCTCAAGCAGCCCGGTATTGGCGGTTTGCGCGGCGCGGTGAGTACTCATGGGCGTCTCCTGGAATTGGTGTGCTGCCCAGGAGTCGGAAAAACAAAACCCGCCTCCAGGGCGGGTTTGGGTGCAGCCGTGTGCTATCCCGCCAAATGAGGAATGGCGGTAATAATAATGCTCGGCTGGCGGCGCAAGGCTTGAAATGTCATGCAACGAAATTAACCGCCGGTGGTTGGGCAAGTCAATGGCCTGTCGCCATTTAGCCGGTTGGGGTTTACGCGCGATATACGAAACGTATACGCTTTGTATATCAATCCAACACAGTGAACCCCATGGGCATCGTCAAGATCACCGACCAACTGCACGAACAGCTACGCCTGGCCAGCGCGGCCATGGACCGCTCCATCAACGCCCAGGCCGAGTTCTGGATCAAGATCGGCCTGCTGGCCGAACTCAACCCGCACCTGCCCTACAACGAGCTGATCAACAAGCTGTTGCTGGACAAACCCGACCTGATCCGAGGGCGCGGCTGATGATCAAGACCCCCGCACAACTGGCGGTGATGCGCGAATCCGGGCGCCTGCTGGCCAAGGTATTCAGCATGCTCGACGGTTTTGTCGCTGCCGGGCGCTCGACTCTGGAGCTGGACAGCGCCGTCGAGGCCTTCATCCGCAACGACCTCAACGCCCGCCCGGCGAGCCTTGGGCAATACGACTACCCCTTTTGCATCAACACCTCGATCAACGAAGTGGTGTGCCATGGCATGCCCAGCGCCAAGGAGGTGTTGAAAGACGGCGACATCATCAACATCGACATCACCCTGGAACAAGGCGGCTTTATCGCTGACTCCAGCAAGATGTACATGATCGGCAACGTGGCGCCCAAGGCCCGGCGCCTGGTAGAACAGACCTTCGAAGCCATGTGGGCCGGCATTCGCCAGGTTCGCCCCGGCGCCCGCCTGGGCGATATCGGCCATGCGATCCAGAGCCATGCGCAAGCCAACGGCTACAGCGTCGTGCGTGAGTATTGCGGCCACGGCATCGGCCGGCAGATGCACGAGGAACCCCAAGTGCTGCACTTCGGCCGCCCCGGCACCGGCCTGGAACTGCGCGAAGGCATGGTGTTTACCATCGAGCCGATGCTCAACCAGGGCAGCGCCAAGGTGCGCGACCTCAAGGATGGCTGGACAGTGGTGACCAGGGACAACAGCCTGTCGGCGCAGTGGGAACACACCGTGGCGGTGACGGCGGACGGCTTTGAAGTGCTGACACTGCAACCGCACACCGACGCATAAGCTGTGGGCGCTGGCTTGCCTGCGAGGGCGTCCTCAAGATTGCTATCGCAGGCAAGCCAGCTCCCACAGGTTGTTCATGCTGTTTGCATCACCAGCCCTGGCCCTGGCGTTTCAACTCCAGGCGCCGTACGAACTCCTCCAGCACCAGCGCATACAGGTCGTCTTGCAGGTAGGCATCTTCGATACCGGCGTCCATGTTCGGGTTGTCGTTGACCTCGATCACCACCACTTTGTCGCCGGACTGTTTGAGGTCGACGCCATAAAGGCCGTCGCCGATCAGGTTGGCGGTCTTCACCGCCAGTTCCACCACCGCCTTGGGTGCTTCGTGGACCGCCAGGGTGCGGCATTCGCCGTTGATGTCCTGGCCGATGGCCTTGTGGTTATAAATCTGCCAATGGCCCTTGGACATGAAGTACTGACAGGCAAAGATCGGCTTGCGGTTGAGCACGCCAATGCGCCAGTCGTACTCGGTGTAGAAAAACTCCTGGGCCAGCAACAGCACCGAATGTTCGAACAACTCGGCGGTAGCCTTGAGCAGGGCCTCCTGGCTTTCCACCTTGATCACGCCGCGCGAGAAGCAACCGTCGGGGATCTTCAACACCAACGGGAAGCCCAGGCGCTCGCCCACCCGTTCGAAGTCTTCCGGTCGCTCCTTGTAGAGAATCTCGGTGGCGGGCATGCCCAGTTGATGGCTGTTGAGCAGGTCAGTGAGGTAGACCTTGTTGGTACAGCGCAGGATCGATGCCGGGTCATCCATGACCACCAGACCTTCGCTTTCGGCTTTTTTGGCGAAGCGGTAAGTGTGGTTGTCGACACTGGTGGTCTCGCGGATCAGCAAGGCGTCGTACTCGGCCAGGCGTGAATAATCCTTGCGCTCGATCAGCTCCACATCGATGCCCAGGCCCTTGCCGACCCGCACAAAGTTGTCCAGGGCGCGGGCATTGGACGGCGGCAGTTGTTCCTGCGGGTCGTGAAGAATCGCCAGGTCATACCGTGCCAAACGGCGTGAGCGCGGCTGGCGCCAGATCTTGCGGCTGAAGTTGTCGAGGGCGTGGGCGAACTGGTCTTCCTGGTCATCGCGCAACTTGTGCAATACCCCGGACTTGACCCCGTCGATATGCCAGCCGTTGTGTCTGCGAAACTCAACTAACAAGATCGGGCACGGGAAGGTTTCAAATAACTGGCGGGCCAACTCTTGCAGCGGTTCTATATTGGTTCGACCAAAATAAAGTGTCAGGGTAAAACCTTCGGTATTGCTGTAAAGGTGATGACTCAGGGCTTTATCGAGGGTTTTATCCAGGTCGTCCAGTGCCAAGCCATACAGCGACTTTTTAGTCAATTCACTGATGGTGCGCACCGACGGAATCACCTTGTGCCCACGCGCTTCGGCCAGCAACGAGCAGTAGTAGCCGTGCCCAAGGTACTTGTAGCTGCGGCACAGGTTGATGACCTGCACACGCTTGCCCGTCTCGCTTTCACGGGTTTGCTCAAGGTATTCCTGGGCCGTCACGATGTCTTCACTGGGAAAGTAGGAGGCCCAATCTTCCTTGCGTTCGACAATGATCACCACTTGACTGGACCCTTTGCTCGCGACCGATAAATAACCGCTGGAAGTTATTGTCGCCGCGACGTTTTGCTCGGATACTTCACGCCAATGACCTTGTACCGCTGACATAATATTTGATCCGCTTTAGAGAACTCGACCTTTTCTATTAAGCACGATCTTTTAGAGAAGTCCCGTTTCGTTACGCAACTTTTACGGCGGTCATATGGCTCTTTCCTTTCGCGTTGCAATACCCGCTGACGTGCCCGAATTGGTCGCGCTGGAACAGCACTGTTTCACCACCGACCGGCTCTCATCGCGCAGTTTCCAGTGGATGATCAGCCGTGCCCATGGCCAGTTACTGGTGGCGGAAAACGACGCGCAATTGCTCGGTTATGCACTGGTGTTGTTCCACCGCGGCACCTCGCTGGCGCGCCTGTACTCCATCGCCATCGCCGAGCACGCACGCGGCATGGGTTTGGGCAAGCGGTTGCTGACGCGCATCGAGGCCTGCGCCCTGGAACATGATTGCGCCTACCTGCGCCTGGAAGTGCGCACCGACAACCCCGGTGCCCTGGCGCTGTACGAGCGCAATGGCTATCGGCGCTTTGCGCTGATCAATGATTATTACGAAGATCACACCGCCGCCATTCGCCTGGAAAAACGCATTCTCCAGCACCAGGTCGCACGCCCCCAGAGCGTGCCGTATTACCAGCAGACCACCGACTTCACCTGTGGCGCCGCGTGCCTGCTGATGGCCATGGGCGCGTTGCTGCCGGGGCGCGGGGCCGGGCGGCGCGAAGAACTGCAGATCTGGCGTGAAGCCACCACCGTGTTCATGACCGCAGGCCACGGCGGCTGCAGCCCGCAAGGCTTGGCGTTGGCGGCCTGGCGCCGGGGGTTTCGGGTGCGTATGCAGGTGAATGTGCGCGGGCCGTTGTTTCTCGATGGCGTGCGCGACCCGCACAAAAAGGACGTGATGCGCTTGGTGCACGAAGCGTTTGAAGAGGAATTGGCCGGCAGCGACGTCGAACAGATACTCGGCGGCGCCCTGGATTTACCCCAGGTGTTGCAGGCCGGCGGGCAGCCGCTGGTGCTGATCAGCAGCTACCGCCTCACCCGTTCCAAATCGCCGCACTGGGTGATGGTCACCGACTGCGACGCAGAGTTCGTCTACCTGCACGACCCCGACGTGGATCACAGCCAGCATCGCCAGCCCCTGGACTGCCAGCATCTGCCGGTCAGCCATGGGGAGTTCGAGCGCATGTGTCGTTTTGGCAGCAAACAATTGCGCGCGGCGGTGGTGCTGTTCAAGCCACCTGCTTGACCCCGGCCTTGGCTTCCAGCTCGCGCACCAGCGGCAGGACGCGCTGGCCGAAGTATTCGACTTCTTCCTGAAAATGCAGGAAGCCGGCCAGTATCAGGTCCACGCCCACAGCCTTGAGCGCAACAATGCGCTCGGCGATCTGCTGCGGCGTGCCGATCAGGTTGGTCTTGAAGCCGTCGTTGTATTGCACCAGGTCTTCAAAGCTGGACTTGGCCCAGTTGCCCTCGCCTTCCGGTGAGGCCTTGCCCGCCTGTTTGGCCGCGTCGCCAAACGCATTCACCGCCTCGGGGTCGGCCTTGTCGATGATTTCGGCGAGCACGGCGCGGGCTTCTTCTTCGGTGTCGCGGGCGATCACAAAGGCGTTTACACCGACTTTCACCGAATGATTATTGGCCGCGGCCTTAATGCGGATGTCGTCAACCTGGGCCTTGATGCCTTCGGGCGTGTTGCCGTTGGTGAAGTACCAGTCCGACACGCGTGCCGCCATGTCCCGCGCCGCCCGTGAGCTGCCGCCCTGGAACACTTCCGGCTGGCCGAGTGGCTTGGGTTTGAGGCTGTAATTGTTGAAGCGGTAGAAGTCACCCTTGAAAGTGAAATCGTCCTGGCTCCAGATGCCTTTGAGGGCGCGGATAAACTCCTCGGAGCGACGATAACGTTCGTCGTGTTCCAGCCAGGGTTCGCCGATGGCCTGGAATTCGCCCTTGAACCAGCCACTGACGATATTCACCGCAATGCGCCCGTTGGTGAGCTGGTCGATGGTCGCCAGTTGCTTGGCTGCCAACGCCGGCTGCCAAGGGCCAGGCAGGATCGCCGCGATCACCTTGAGCGTGGTGGTCGCCGCCAGCAACGCATGGCTGAACGCGACGGACTCATGCTGGTTGTCGGCGCCGTAACCGGCGGTGAAGCGAATTTGCGTCAGGCCATAGTCGAAGCCGGCCGCCTCGGCCAACTGCGCGAGCTTGCGGTTGTAGTCGATGCCCCAGTGAGTGCGCTGTTCGATCTTGCTGACCACCAGCCCACCGCTGACGTTGGGCACCCAATAGGCAAATTTCACGGCTTGCTGACTCATCTGGCAGTACCTCGCACGAAAGGATGTAACCAAGCTTGAGCAGCAAGCGTGCCAGACATGATCAAAGCTCCGGCCCATGGGCGTTGTGGCGCATATCGTAGTGGTTTTTGCCAAGCCGGCGAATGTCGCGCAGGGCCTTGATTTGTCGATTTACTGTTGCTGGGCCAACAGCAGTTTGGATCCACCCCCAGCAAATACGGGCTGCGCCGCCCGGCACGGAGTGTGCAATCGACTCAGCATTGATCACTGCCCAGGAGCCGTACCCCATGACCGAACAACACGTCATCAACCCGCTGTCCATCGGCGTCGATTACCCCACACTTGCCGCGCGCTTTCGGCCGATCTTCCAGCGCATCGCCGAAGGTGCCGTGGCGCGTGAACAGGCGCGCGCCCTGCCCTACGAGCCGATTGAGTGGCTCAAACACGCAGGGTTCGGCGCGGTGCGGGTGCCGGTGGAATACGGCGGCGGCGGCGCGTCCCTGCCGCAATTGTTTGAGCTGCTGATCGAACTGGCGGCGGCCGACTCCAATGTGCCCCAGGCGTTGCGCGGGCACTTCGCCTTTGCCGAGGACCGCCTGAACGCGCCACCCGGCGCGGGTCGCGACCTGTGGTTCAAGCGTTTTGTCGACGGCGATATCGTCGGGTGCGCCTGGACCGAAATCGGTAACGTGGCGATCGGCGATGTGGTCACTCAAGTCAGCCCGGATGGCGACAACTGGAAGCTCAACGGCGAAAAGTTCTACAGCACCGGCAGCCTTTTCTCCGATTGGATCGACGTGTACGCCCAGCGCAGCGACACCGGCGCCGACGTGATCGCCGCCACCCGCACGCGCCAGCCTGGCGTGGTGCAACGTGATGACTGGGACGGGTTCGGCCAGCGCACCACGGGCAGCGGCACCACGCGGTTTACCGATGCGGTGGTTGAGGCCGACAACGTGATCGACTTTGCCACGCGCTTCAAATACCAGACCGCGTTTTACCAATTGGTACTGCTGGCGAGCCTGGCCGGCATCGGCCGTGCCGCGCTCAACGACGTGGCGCAGCAGGTGCGCAACCGCAAACGCATCTACAGCCATGGCAATGCCGCGCATGTCAGCCAGGACGCACAGATTCAGCAAGTGGTGGGTGAAGTGGCCGCCCTGGTGTATGCCGCCGAGGCCAGTGCGTTGAAAGCTGCAGTGCCGGCGCAGCGGGCTTACCTGGCACGATTTGCCGGGGATGCGGTGGCTGAGCGTGCGGCGAACGTGGCTGCCGAGATTGAATCGGCGACAGCGCAGGTGGTGGTGTCGGAGCTGATTCAGCGGGCTACCAGTGAGCTGTTCAATGCGCTGGGGGCGTCGGATGTACGCCAGGGTAAAGCGCTGGATCGCCATTGGCGCAATGCGCGGACTGTGTCGTCGCATAACCCGGTGATCTACAAGGCGCGGATTGTGGGGGATTGGGTGATCAATGGGACCGAGCCGCCGTTTGTATGGCAGATCGGGAATGGGCCTGGCAAAGCGTAATTGATCGTTCCCACGCTCTGCGTGGGCATGCATCCTGTGACGCTCCGCGTCACGGCTTCAACAGCGGGACGCAGAGCGTCCGGGGTGGCATTCCCACGCAGAGCGTGGGAACGATCCTGTGTGCCGCTTAGAACGCGAGCTTATACCCAATGGTCATCAACATAATCGCCAGACACGGTCGCAACACGCCGTCCGGGACTTTGCCGGTCATGTGGCTGCCCAGGTAAATCCCCGGCAACGACCCCATCAGCAAAAAGCCCAGCAGGTGCCAGTCCATATTGCCCATGCTGGCATGCCCCAGGCCCGCCACCAGGGTCAGCGGCACGGCGTGGGCGATCTCGGTGCCGACCAACCGCCGCGTGGCCAGGAACGGATACAAGATAAACAATGCCACAGTCCCGAGGGCGCCGGCACCGATAGAGGTCAACGCCACCATGGTGCCCAGGACCGCCCCGGTGACCACCGTGAGCGCATTCAGGTTACGCGGGCTCATGTGATAATCATCACCGGCATGCCGCTGAGCAAACGCCAACAGGCTTTTCTTGAACAGAATCGCCAGTGCCGTCAGCAGCAGCACAAAACCCAGCGCCTGCTTGATCACCGCATTCATCGCGCTCGGATCAGTGTGCAGGCTGGCCAGGAACCACAGGGTCAGCAACACCGCCGGCACACTGCCCAACGTCAGCCAGCCAGTGATGGTCCAGTCGATGTTCCGGTTTTTGCTGTGCACCAGCACGCCACCGGACTTGGTGATGGCGGCATACAGCAAGTCAGTGCCCACGGCGGTGGCCGGGTTGATCCCGAACCACAACAGGATCGGCGTCATCAAAGAGCCCCCGCCGACCCCGGTCATGCCGACGATAAAACCAACGATCAGGCCAGCGACTACAAAACCAATATTGCCTACATCCATTACAACTACCCGCGGCCTTATAAAATTCTGGCCGCAGGATAGCGATTTTTCTTATAACGACTTATACCAATATGATCTGACTTTATGCTTTTTCTGTCAGACGATGGCAGACATACGCCTGGGTCTGATACGGGAACGCCACAGTGTCACGCCCACGCAGTGCCGGGTGCGTGTCGATCAGCTGGCGCAATTGCTCGGTCACCGTGGCCTTTTGCGCGGCGGGTAGCGCCGCGATGAAGCTTACCGACAGGAAGCGATCCATGATCACTTCCTGAGGGCTGCCCACATGCTGATAGGCAAAACAGCTCATTTGCGGCGCGGAAAAATACTCACCCGTGAAGGCTTCGCGCCAACGCCCTGTATGAAAACGCGGGGTGTCACCTTCATAGGGCGTAATGATTTCGGTGATGGCCGCAACCCAATCTACCGACTCATCGCGCACATTCCACACCAGCCCCAGGCGCCCGTCGGGCTTGAGCACGCGGTGGATCTCGGCCAGTGCGGCCTCGGTTGCGAACCAGTGGAAGGCTTGCGCACACACCAACGCATCGGCGCTGGCATCCGGCAACGGTATGGCTTCAGCGGTGCCGCTGAGCAGGCGCACATCCGGCAACAGTTTGCTCAGTTGCGCGCCCATGGCCTCGACCGGTTCGACGGCAATCAGGCTGGGCGCCAGGGTACTGAGCAAACGGGTGAATTTGCCGGTGCCGGCGCCCAGGTCGATCACGGTCGACTGTGCATTGATCAGCAGCGTGTTGGTCAACCAGCCGGTGAGTTGGCGGGGATAATCCGGACGACCTTGGGCGTAGGTGGCGGCCTGGGTCGAAAAACCTTGTTGAGCAGACGTGTGAACACCAGTCATTGCGACGTTCTCCTCGGGGGCGGGCGCACAGTGTGCGCCCTCTGAGGTTTATTTTCTAACCCGTGCATCCAATCGGGCGTGTGGCGTGTAGTCCTTGCAGTCACCCCGCTGTTTTACTCAAATGGAGCACTACCCATGAACGCTAAAACACTGTTCTGCCTCGCGGCTGCACTCACCGTCGCGCCCGCGGCTTTCGCCCAGACCGGTTTGCCGGACAACATCAAGGTGCCGGACGGGCACAAGATTGCGATGGAAACCACCGGGGTCGGCGAAATCACCTACGAATGCCGTGACAAGGCCAACGCCGTCGGCCAGACCGAATGGTTCTTTGTCGGCCCCAAAGCCGTGTTGAATGACCGCAGCGGCAAGCCAGTGGGCAGCTACTTCGGCCCGCCTGCCACCTGGCAAGCCCAGGACGGCTCGAAAATCACCGGCACTCAATTGGCGGTAGCGCCTTCCAGTGCAGGCAACCTGCCCTATCAACTGGTCAAGGCCAACCCGGCCGAAGGTAAAGGTGCCATGAGTGGTGTCAGTTACATCCAGCGGGTCGCGCTCAAAGGCGGCGTGGCGCCAAGCAGCGAATGCACGGCGGCGAACAAAGGCCAGCAGGCCGTGGTGCAGTACCAGGCCGACTACATCTTCTGGGCGGCCAACTGAGCAAACTCGGCTACGCTGCCTGTGGCGAGTGCGCTCGCCACAGGACCCAGCCTTTTTAAGGATGCCGTGTTTGTTTGATTATCAAGCGTGCCTGGCGGCATGTGCCCGTGGCGACCCACGCGCCTTGCGCCAACTCTATGCCGAGGACAGCAGCCGGTTGCTCGGCGTGGCGTTGCGCATCGTGCGCGACAAAGCCCTGGCCGAAGATGTCGTGCACGACGCGTTTATCAAGGTCTGGCGCGGCGCCGGCAGTTTCGACCCAAGCCGTGGCTCGGCGCGGGGCTGGGTGTTCAGCATCACCCGGCACCTGGCACTCAATGCCGTGCGCAATCACGCCCGGGAGGTGGCCTTGGGCGAAGAACACGAGCAGCTCGCCGCCGCCCATGACAGCTTCGAATTCAGCGCCCGAGAAGGTCAGGTGTACCGCTGCCTGGAACAACTCGACCCAACCCGTCGCGCGTGCATTCTTCACGCCTATGTCGACGGCTTTTCCCACAGCGAAATCGCCCGGAAACTGGACACGCCCCTGGGCACCGTCAAAGCCTGGATCAAACGGAGCCTCGTCGCGCTGCGCGAGTGCATGGCATGAGCAACCCACTGGATGAACTCGCCAGCGAATACGTGCTGGGCGCCCTGCCCGCCGAGCAACGCGCCGAGGTCGAACAACGCTTGAAACATGACCTCGAATTACGTGCGGCGGTGGATGCCTGGGAGCAGCGCCTGTTGCCGCTGACCGCCTTGGCCGAACCCGTGCCGCCGTCCGCGCAGCTGTGGCGGCGCATCGAACTCAGCACGGCCGATCAGCCAGCCGGCGTGCCGTGGTGGAACCTGCTGGCGCTCTGGCGTGGGTTGGCCGGCGCAGGCCTGGTGACCACACTGCTGTTGGCCGCGCTGTTACTGAGCCGCCCGCCCGTGGCAGAACCAACCTTTGTGGTGGTGCTGGTCGCGCCACAGAGCCAGGCACCCGGCTGGGTGATACAGGCCAGCCATGATCAGCAGATCCAACTGATTCCGTTGGGGGTGATGGAGGTACCGAGCGACAAAGCCCTGCAATTCTGGACCAAGGGCGATGGCTGGCAGGCTCCGGTTTCGTTGGGGCTGGTCAAGCCTGGGCAAACCTTGTCGGTGCCGCTGAACAAACTGCCGCCGCTCACACCTGACCAACTGTTCGAGCTGACCCTGGAAGACCCTCGCGGTTCACCGACCGGCAAGCCGACCGGGCCGATCCAGGCCATCGGCCGCGCGGTCAAAGTGCTTTGATCAGCTGGAGCTGGGCAACCACACCCTGAATTGCGCCCCGCCCAGAGGCGAGGCCAGGGCCGTCAAGGTGCCGCCCTGGGCTTCCATGGCGCGCCGGCTGATCGCCAGGCCAAGGCCGAAACCGCCCGTGCCGCGGTCACGGCTGCGGTCGAGGCGATAAAAGGGTTCGAAGATACGCTCGCGCTGCTCCACAGGAATGCCGATGCCGTCATCGTCCACGCAGATTTCACAGCCGTCGGCACACACCTTGACCCCCACCTGGATGCGCCTGTCGCAATAGCGCGTGGCATTGCGCAACAGGTTCTGCAACGCCCGGGCCGTGAGGCGCGGGTCGAGGCTGAAACGCTCCACCGCGCAGTCGAGCGCCACATCGATGACGATCTCGGGGTTTTCCAGTTCGTCATCGACGCTGCCCAGCACGCTGTCGATAAACTCATCGAGCACCACGTCGACCCGCTCCGGCAACTGCGCCGGGTTTTGCAGGCGGCTGTAGGAGAGCAATTCCAGCACCAGCTCGTCCAGTTCGCGAATATGCGCCACCAGGCTTTGCAGGCGCTCGCGGCTGGCCTGGGGCAAGTCTTCGGACAGTGCCAGGGCCAGGCCGAAGTCCAGGCGCGTCAGCGGCGTGCGCAGTTCATGGGACACTGCGTTGAGCAAGTCGCGCTGCTGGTTGAGCAGGCGTTCGATATCGTCGGCCATGGTGTCGAACACCGACGCCAGGCTGCCGATGTTGGAGCTGGCGGGAATCTGCGTGCGCTCACTGAGGTTGCCCCGGCCCAATTGCGCGGCGGTGCTTTTCAGGCGCTCCAGGTCACGCCAGTGCGGGCGCAGCCAGAACAGCAGGCAAGCGAGCAAGGCCGCGCCGATCAGTACGTTCATCGACCAATACAACAGGTTCATGTCCAGCGGGTCCGGCGGGATGCTCAGTTTCACCGCAAACTGCTGGTTGATCGGCGAGCTGATGTCTTCCATCCAGCCCCACTCGCCCAGGCGGATCACCGGCTTGCCGTGCTCGAGCAGTTGCTCTTCCTCGGGCGTATAGCTGGCGTCCTGGCGCAGCAGCAACTTGACTTGCAGCGGTGCGAAATCCCGGTTCAGTTGCTCGGTCACACGGGACCAACGCTCCACCGGCGCGCGCAGATACTGCTTGACGATAAGCTTTTGCAGGCCACGGGTCTGCTCGATGTTGTAGTCCATGTAGCGGTGTTCAAACAGCTGGATCACCAACTTGGGTATCAGAAAGATCGCGGCACTGAAGGTAATGATGGTGACCAGGTAGAGGCGCAGCAGTACACGAAACATGGATCAGCATTCCCACTCGGAACGGCTGAACAGGTAGCCCTTGCCCCACACGGTCTTGATCTTGCGCGCCTCGCCTGCGTGGTCATCGAACTTGCGCCGCAGCTTGGAAATGGCCACGTCCACCGAGCGGTCGGTGCCGTTGAACTCGATACCGCGCAGGCGTTGCAGGATCTGGTCGCGGCTGAGCACTTCACCGGCATGCCGAGCCAGTACCACCAGCAGGTTGTACTCACCGCTGGACAACTCCACCGCCTGCTCGCGCCAGGTCACGGTGCGTTCCGACAGGTCGATGCACAGGTTGCCCATGACGATCTGGTCATTGGCCACCTGCGGTTCGGACAAACTGCTGCGGCGCAGCAAGGTGCGTACACGGGCGAGCAGCACGCGTGGCTCGCAGGGCTTGGTGACGTAGTCGTCGGCGCCCATCTCCAGGCCCAGCACCTGATCGTGGCTGTCATCGCGGGCGGTGAGCATCAGAATCGGCAGGCCCGCCGAGTCGGCGCGCAGCAGGCGGCACACCTGCAAGCCGTCGAGGCCGGGCAGCATCAGGTCGAGGATCACCAGGTCCGGTGGGTTGAGCCGCGCCCGTTCGCGCACATGGTCGCCACGGCTGAGCACGTTGACGTGGTAGCCATTGCGTTCCAGGTAGCTGGCAATCAGCTCGGAGAGTGCGGCGTCGTCTTCCACCAGGAGGATATTGGGCATGGTGTTTCCAAATAATACTGTTTGTTGGTGTGTTGCAGGATTGTGCAAGGATATACGCCCCCGTCGCGCAGCGCGCCGCACCTTACACTTCTTCACACACGGCCTACACAGCTTCACAGCACCACGGCGCAGGTGTCTTTAGGATGCGCCAGTCAATATTGGGATATGAGCATGTCGAAGAATCTGTTTGCGCCGTTTTGCCTGCTGGCCCTGACGCTGGCCCTGAGCGGCTGTGGCCAGTCGGCCGATGAAGCGCCAGAGACGCCACTGGCCAAAGTGCGCATCGAAACCCTGCAAGCCAAGCCCCTGTCGATCACCAGCGAATTGAGCGGGCGTATCGCCGCGCCGCGCATTGCCGAAGTGCGCGCACGGGTCGCCGGCGTGGTCATGCAGCGGGTGTTCAAGGAAGGCCACGACGTCAAACAGGGTGATGTGCTGTTTCGCATCGACCCCGCGCCGTTCAAGGCCGACCTGGACAGCGCCCAGGCCAACCTGAGCAAGGCCGAGGCCAACGCGTTCCAGGCCCGTCTGCAAGAGCAGCGTTACAGCCAGTTGGTCGAAGGCAACGCCATCAGCGGCCAGGACTACGACAATGCCCGCGCCAACCTGCGCCAGACCAACGCCGAAGTCGCTGCCAACAAGGCCGCGGTCGAACGTGCCCGGTTGAACCTGGGCTACGCCACCGTCACCGCGCCGATTTCCGGGCGTATCGGGCGTGCGCTGGTGACCGAAGGTGCGCTGGTCGGTCAGAACGAGGCCACGCCGCTGGCGATCATCCAGCAACTGGACCCGATCCACGCCGACCTCACCCAGTCGACCCGCGAACTCAATGACCTGCGCCGCGCCTTTCGCGCCGGCAGCTTGAAGCAGGTCGGCCAGGACCAGGCCAAGGCCACGCTGATCCAGGACGACGGCAGCCTGTACCCGTTGCCGGGCAAGCTGTTGTTTGCCGAAATCAGCGTCGACCCAGGCACCGGGCAGATCATCCTGCGCAGCGAGTTCCCCAACCCGGACCTCGACCTGTTACCGGGCAGCTTTGTGCGTGTGCGCCTTGAACAGGCCGTGGACAAGCAAGGTATCAGCGTGCCGCAACGCGCCATCACCCGTGACAGCGCCGGCATCCCGATGGTGCTGCTGTTGGACGCCGAGCAAACCGTCAGCCAGCAGCCGGTGGAACTGGGTGCGGTGATTGAGGACCGCTGGATCGTCAGCAGCGGCCTCAAGCCCGGTGACCGCATCGTCGTCGAAGGCCTGCAACACGCGCGCCCCGGTGAAAAAGTCGAGGTGGACGACAGCCCCGCCTCCGGCCAGCCAGTCAAGGAATAACCCGCCATGCCGCAGTTTTTTATTGACCGCCCGATTTTCGCCTGGGTGGTGGCCCTGTTTATCCTGCTGGCCGGCGCGCTCGCCATCCCGCAGTTGCCGGTGGCCCAGTACCCCAACGTCGCACCGCCGAAGGTGGAGATCTACGCGGTGTACCCAGGCGCGTCGGCCCAGACCCTGGATGAAAGCGTGGTCAGCCTGATCGAGCAGGAGCTTAACGGCGCCGATCACCTGCTGTACTTCGAATCCCAAAGCAGCCTGGGTTCGGCCACCATTACCGCAACCTTCCAGCCGGGCACCAACCCGGAAATGGCCCAGGTGGATGTGCAAAACCGCCTGAAAGCGGTGGAGCCGCGCTTGCCGCAAGCCGTGACCCAGCAAGGTTTGCAGGTGGAGAAAGTCTCCGCCGGCTTCCTGCTGCTGGTGACCCTGACCTCCAATGACGGCAAGCTCGACGACGTAGCGCTCAGCGATTACCTGGCGCGCAACGTGATGAACGAACTCAAGCGCCTGGACGGCGTGGGCAAGGCCCAGCTGTACGGCGCCGAACGCGCCATGCGCATCTGGATCGACCCGCAGAAGCTGATCGGCTTCAACCTGACGCCGGCTGACGTGAACGCCGCGATCAGCGCGCAGAACGCCCAGGTCTCGGCGGGCAGCATTGGGGATTTGCCGGGCACCAAGACCCAGGAAATCACCGCCGCAATCCTGGTCAAGGGCCAGTTGTCGACCCCGGCGGAATTTGCCGACATCGTGCTCAAGGCCAACCCCGACGGCTCCACCGTGCGCATCGGCGATGTGGCGCGGGTGGAAGTCGGCAGCCAGGAATACCAGTTCTCCACGCGCCTGAACGGCAAGCCGTCGACCGCCGTCAGTGTGCAACTGTCGCCCGGCGCCAACGCGCTGAACACCGCGACCCTGGTGCGGGCGAAAATGGACGAGCTGTCGCGCTACTTCCCGGCCAACGTGGAGTACAAGATCCCTTACGACACGTCGCCGTTCGTCAAAGTCTCGATCACCAAGGTGGTCTACACCTTGCTGGAGGCGATGGCGCTGGTGTTTGCGGTGATGTTCCTGTTCCTGCAGAACGTGCGCTACACCCTGATCCCCACGCTGGTGGTGCCGATTGCACTGATGGGCACTTTCGCCACCATGCTGTTGCTGGGTTTCTCGATCAACGTGCTGACCATGTTCGGCATGGTGCTGGCGATCGGCATCCTGGTGGACGATGCGATTGTGGTGGTCGAAAACGTCGAGCGCATCATGGCCACCGAGGGCCTGTCGCCCAAGGACGCGACGAAAAAAGCCATGGGCCAGATCACCGGCGCCATCGTCGGTATCACGTTGGTGCTGGTGGCGGTGTTTCTGCCGATGGCGTTCATGCCGGGGTCGGTGGGTGTGATCTACCAGCAGTTCTCGCTGTCGATGGCCACTTCGATCCTGTTCTCGGCGTTCCTGGCCCTGACCTTGACGCCGGCACTGTGCGCCACCTTGCTCAGGCCGATTGCCAAGGGCGAGCACCATGCCAAGGGTGGTTTTTTCGGCTGGTTCAACACGCGTTTTGAGCGCCTCACCGACCGCTATGAAGGCTGGGTGGCTTATGCCCTCAAGCGCAGCGGCCGCTACCTGCTGATCTATCTGGTGCTGCTGGTGGGCCTGGGGTGGATGTTCAGTCGCCTGCCCTCCTCGTTCCTGCCGGTGGAAGACCAGGGTTACACCATTACCGATATCCAGCTGCCACCGGGCGCGAGCAAGAACCGCACGGTGCAGGTGGCCGAGCAGATTGAGGCGCACAATGCCGGCGAACCCGGGGTGGGCGATACCACCATGATTATGGGCTTCAGTTTCTCCGGTTCCGGGCAGAACGCGGCGCTGGCCTTTACCACGCTCAAGGATTGGTCGCAGCGCAGCAGCGAAGATTCGGCCTCGGCAATTGCCGAACGTGCCAACGAAGCGTTCAGCGAGTTTAAGGATGCGATTGCCTACGCGATCCTGCCGCCGCCGGTGGACGGCCTGGGCACTTCCAGCGGCTTCGAGTTCCGCTTGCAGGACCGTGGCGGCGTCGGCCATGCCGCGCTGATGCAGGCGCGCACCGAGTTATTGGCGGCCGCGGAAAAAAGCCCGATCCTGGCCAACGTGCGCGAAAGTGCCCTGGCCGAAGCACCGCAAGTGCAGTTGCAGGTGGATCGCAAGCAAGCCAACGCCCTGGGCGTTTCGTTTGCCGATGTGGGTAATGTGCTGTCCTCGGCCATCGGCTCGGCCTATGTCAACGACTTCCCCAACCAGGGCCGCATGCAGCGGGTGGTGGTGCAGGCCGAAGGCGACCAGCGCAGCCAGGTGGCGGACCTGATGAAGATCAACGTGCGCAATAACGCCGGCAAGATGGTGCCCTTGTCATCATTCGTTGAAGCCAGCTGGACCCAAGGCCCGGCGCAGCTGACGCGTTATAACGGCTACCCGGCAATTTCCATCAGCGGCGAAGCGGCGCCGGGGCACAGCACCGGTGAGGCCATGGAAGAAATCCAGCGCCTGGTCAGCCAACTGCCGGCCGGCCTGGGCCAGGAATGGACCGGGTTGTCGTTGCAGGAACGCTTGTCCGGCTCCCAGGCGCCGTTGCTGTTGGGCCTGTCGTTGCTGATCGTGTTCCTGTGCCTGGCGGCACTGTACGAAAGCTGGTCGATACCCACCTCGGTGTTGCTGGTGGTGCCGCTGGGTGTGCTTGGCGCCGTATTGGCGGTGGGCTTGCGTGGCATGCCCAATGACGTGTTCTTCAAGGTCGGCCTGATCACCATCATCGGTTTGTCGGCGAAGAACGCGATTCTGATTATCGAGTTTGCCAAGGACCTGGTTGACCAGGGTGAAGACTTGATCGACGCCACCCTGAAAGCCGCACGGCTGAGGTTGCGGCCGATCATCATGACCTCGCTGGCGTTTATTCTCGGCGTGGTGCCCTTGGCGATTGCCACCGGTGCCAGCTCGGCCAGCCAGCAGGCGATTGGTACAGGCGTGATCGGCGGGATGATCACTGCGACGCTGGCGGTGGTGTTTGTGCCGGTGTTTTTTGTGGTGGTGATGAAGCTGGTGCGCAGGCGCCACAAGACGGATTAACCCAGCCGAACTCGATCAAAATGTGGGAGCGGGCTTGCCCGCGATAGCAGTGTATCAAGATCAGATGTTTTGACTGGCACACCGCAATCGCGGGCAAGCCCGCTCCCACAGGAGGCATCGTGCTGTTCATGATCAAGTCCGCCTGAATAAGCTATGGTGCTCACAACCTCCCTCCTGTTGTGAGCACCTATGGCCTTCCTCGCCCGCACCCACCCTCGCCTCTCATCCGCCGCCGTCCTTGGCCTTGCCGTGGGCATTCTGGCGCCGGCCGATACGCTGATCAGCAAAATCCTGATTGGCTGGAACGCCGGGGTCTGGACCTACCTGGCGCTCATGCTGTGGCTCACCAGCCGTTCACACGCCGATGACGTAAAACGCATCGCCGAGATCGAGGATGAAAACGCCGGGCTGGTACTGTTCATGGTGTGCATTGCCGCGATAGCCAGCCTTGCGACCATCACGGTGAACCTTGTGGGCAGCAAAGACCTGGACAGCACGGCGCGCCTGCTGCACTACGGCTTTACCGGCATGACGGTGATTGGCTCATGGTTGCTGACCGGGGTGATCTTCAGTGTGCATTACGCCCGTCTGTTCTACACCTGGGAGGGCGACGAGCCGGCATTGCGTTTTGCCGAAGGGTTGCGTAACCCCAATTACTGGGACTTCCTGTATTTCTCGTTCACCATTGGCGTAGCAGTGCAAACGGCGGATGTAGGGGTTGCAACACGTGCAATGCGCAAAGTCGTTTTGGGCCAGTCATTGATTGGATTTCTGTTCAATACGGCGATTCTGGGTTTCTCGATCAATATTGCTGCCGGACTGTTCAGTTGAACCCAAATGCTGCGGCGCCAATCCTGATCTAACCGGGAAGGCGATTGAAAAACGCTTTTGCGTTCATCAAAAAAAACCCTGATCTTTCGATCAGGGCTTTTTAGCGTTGCCTGTTTATTTAGAACGCATAACGCAGGCCAACGTTAACCGCGGCTTTTTGCTTGATTTTGTCACTGGTGCTGGTCTCCACGTCGACATGTGCCTGCAGGTCCTGGGTAAACGAAACGGCCAAACCGGCACCGTACTTGGCGCGCGAACCCGACAAATCATTGTTGAAGGTCTGGTTGTTGACCGTGACCTTATTGTTGTCGGAAAACTCGTGGACCATTGCCGCACGCAGGTAAGGCTTGATCAGTGTGCCATCATCGAGTTGGAACTCATGGCCAACGGTCGCGCCGGCCTCGGCGGTCCTTGAGCGGGTACGTTCACCGTCCACTTGCAAGCCGTTTTTGAGGCTGTACGTGCCACCTTGGACCACAATGGTCGACAGTCGGCCGTAAGGTTCAATAAAGGAGCTGTCACCCAGCTTGATATGACGGCCGAACTCAGCCGATATACCACCGCCTACGTTGTTGTAGCCACCCTTGGTGGACGTGTTATCACTGAGTGTTGCCTTGGCCTGGTTCTGGAACCGGTTGGCTTTGGCCACGGCATCAAAATAGAAACCGCTCTCTTCGTCCACCCAGGTGGCATAAGTACCCAGGAAGTAGCTCTTGACGGTACCGGCAGCGCCGCGAGCCGGGTTCACGTCAGAATTACTGTTGCCGCCGAATACCCCCACCTTCCATTGGGTGTCGGCCAGCGGCATGTCAGCACCGATGGAGAAACCCTGCAGGCTCTGCGAGTAGCCGGTGCCCGAACTCTGGGACACATCATATTTGCTGCCGAAACCACGGATCCAGAGACCGGTACTGTTCGGGGAGTAGCGCAACTCACCCATACGAGCACGCAACGAACCCTCTTCGGCGGTCATGATGGTCACCGGGGTGTTGAACAATGCCGTCACCACGCGGGCACTGCGGCTGACTACACGGGTTTGCGTGTCCAGAAACCAGTCATTACCTTCCTGTTTCAGGTTGTAGGCATAGGCACCCATGTCGACCGGGCCGCCCTCAAGGGAGAACACCGCGTCACCGCCGCCGGTGTGCACAACCTGGGTTTTGACCAGTTCGCTGCCGCTGGCGGAGAGCGCCAGCGTGTGGTTGCCCGAGGCCTGATTGGCGACGTCGATAAAACTCGCCTTGCCCTCATCAAAATTGACGCTCCCGACAAACCGGCCCTCGCCGGACAGCGAGTCCAATTTCAACCGATAGAACTCGCCCGGTGCACCGAGGGTCACCGTACCACGGTCCATCGTCAGTGAGCGTGCCTGGCTGTCGCCGGTGATGAACAAATTGGAGTTGCTGCCCACCTTTACCGTGTCGACACCTTGCAGCTGGCCCTTCAACTCTGCGTTGTTTTGCAGGTTCAAATGCACAGTGCTGGTGGCGTCGCCGACCACATTACCGACCAGGTTCCGGCTGTTATCCACATTCATTGTCGCGGTGGCACCACCCGACACCGACAGCAGATTGCCATTGCCGCCTTTGAGCGTGGAACCGTTGAGTACGTCGATCGACACCACTGGCACCTGACCTGGCGTGCCCCTGACCGAGAGGGCCGAACCCGTGCGTCCCTCAACCACAGACTGGTCCAACACCAGTTTGCCATCGGTTGTATCGGAGCGACCGCGAGTAAACAAGACACCATGACCGTTGCCGATGATCGCACTCTGGTTGGCGGTTGCCGTTGCACCGACCAAAGCGAGGCCAAAGGCTGCGGCTCCCGTACCCTGCACGACTGAATTTTGGGTGAAGTGAAGTTCACTGCCACTGGTGGCTAGCGCACCGCCAGAAGCCCCACTGATAGAACTGCTGGCGATTTGTGCCAGTGAGGCTGCACCTGCGTTGCTGACCGCCTGCAACCCCATGCCGGCGGAGTTGGTGACCGTACTGTTAGTAATAAAAGCTTTACTGTTTTCAAGCCGCACGGCGCCCAGAACAGGGTCGCTCGACGTCACGTGCGAATCATTGATATTGACGGTAGAACGGCCAGAAGCACGCACTGCACCCGACTGGCTGCCTCTGTTCATGTTTAATGTAGAAGCTGACAGGTCGATGCCGGTGGCTGTCGCGCTGTTCATCGTCAGCGTGGACCCGTCCGACAGTTGCCAATCCGTAGCGGCAGTATTAGGGCCGATAGTACGTTGGGCACCGTTATCCAGCTGAATCGCCTGTGCTTGGCCCTGTACTGCTACGAAGAAGCAGAATGTAAGGGTGGGAACTTTCATCTTCACACTCAATGGCTTGAGGTCAAACGTATTCAGTGCCGACATGCTCAATCACTCTCATGATGAAACTTACAAAAGCGGTTTGGCCTACTGCAGACAAAATGCGGCCTTACCTGTGCAGCGCGTAGAGTAAGAATTAAACGCTCCCGCTTATGTAGGATTAGTCTGTAGAACCCTGGTAAGAAACCTGAGTAATGGGTGATCTATGGGATGGAGTGGTGTGAGGGAGTTCCCCCTCTCTCAGGTAAAGAGAGGGGGATGCTGTCACCGCCTGACTAACGCCTGTTACGGGCTAACGAGTGGCGAGAGATCACACCGCGAGGCCGACAGCCCAGTACGCATAATGGCCGTCGCCGTGCCGACCCCCAGCGTACCGTCGTTTAGCTTGGTAAAAGCACGCGCATAAGCGCGCCCTGCCTGTGCGTTCCCAACGAAAGCGAAATCGAATATGAAAGTGTGCCCACTGGCCTTGACCGCATCCGTAATAGGGACGCTAGGGGACTGCGTTTGGTCATAAGCCAGAGGTGCTGCGATGGGCCTCGTAATCCGCAGGTCCAAAGTCAGCCGTTCACCCACCACCATTTTCGGATTCCCGGCTACGAAAACCCGTAGCTCAAAGATTTTTGGCGTCGTCACCGGCATCCTGGTCAGCGCATCGCAGTTAACCGAAAGGGACGCCCCCGTGCCTCGAGCGCCCCCAAATTGAGGTGCTGGCAAGGCAGTAACCACGGCGTCTATCAGATTAATGTCGGTGTAGGGTGCAGGGTTCAGGTTAGTGGCCGCTGTTGGCGTTGGCGTAGGCGAAACAACATATCTAATCTTATGCGGGCCGTTCCCCAATGTGGCGAAGTAAGACCAGGGGAGCTTCCAACTGACCGGAGTTCCGGCTACCTGAGTGTCATCCAATTCTTGAGCAGGTGCCAGAAACGTTCCATCGGCCAGCTGAGGAACCAACCACATACCTCTGGTCGGCGTTTCAAGGCCGGTCCATGTCACAACGGTAATGGTCACGTCCTGGTTAGCGTCTACCTCCCTGAGTATATTCAACTCCTTCGAGACTTCACCCATAAAACTTGCAACAAGCAATCGGCCATTTTCACTACCCGGCGTTGTGGTAGTCGGTCCAGAGTAACTCAGATCCACTCTGATCGTGGTGGTCGGGCCGGGTACAATGTCTCCGTCTTGTTCGATTTCATAGCCCACCACGGTGGTTTTGGGACCCTTTGCATTACCATAGTCAGCCGTACACAGCGGGTTCAGGAAGAGCCGATCCAAGGTTATCGGAAACGCGACAACATCAAACCACTGGCTCACAGGCTGACCGCCCCATGTCACCCGAAACCGGTACTTGCTCGCACTGTTGTAGTTCCCAAAAACCGGGATTTTACCGGTTGGGCCTACGGCGAGGTCTGCAAGATTGATCAGGTCGTCAGCCAAGTCTGGAGCCTGATCAATCATAATCGGCTGCAAATTCGCTGGCGCAGGCGCCAGCACTATTGTGAAAGGCAGGGAGGGCAATGAAGGCTCACTGAGATTGCCTGCCCGGTCCTCGATTTGATAGATAAGCCGCCAGTCACTACCGCTTTTATTCAAGTCACTCTCGGTCAGTACGCCGGTATTGCCGGCTTGCAGCATGAGCCGCGGTGGAATTATCCCCCCCACCTCTTCCGCAGGAATGACGATGTCGCCTTTAGTGAGATACATCCGGACTTTATCATTCGGGTCCCACTGCCCGCTTTTAAAAGCGTAAGTGTTGGCAGGAATGCTGAATGGGAATCCGAACTGGGTCAGATGGGCCAACGTAAAGGCCTGACCCGCCGGGAGCGTACCCGTATAGACCAGTGGCGGTGGCCGAATGGCAGTGTTGCCATTGGAATAGGCAGGAATCAAGTCGATCTCAAACCTGGTAGGCGGCGAAGTTTCTGACGTGTTAGCAGGAACGTCTACGTCGCCTGGATTGCTCGCTGGATAATTTTCTGTTAAATCAAAACAGAAAAGCCACGCACCATGTTCCTGCAGGCCCGTATCCGGTCGAACTTTCATTTCATAAGTAAAGGTATCGCCTGGATTCGCAATGGTGAACTGGAAGTAGTCTTCCACCAGCGTCCATTGAGTGGGGGTTGGACTATTAACAGGTTGTTTATAAATCCTGCACCAGTCCCCATCAAACGAAATCGGGCCCGACGTGATTGTAAAGATTAAATTTTTACTGGCTCCATCTTTTGAAACAAGCCCCAGTGCCGGATCTATGACAACTGATGGATCAAGCACTGCCGCGCTTAAGTTCGAGCTGGGAGGACCTATAAGAATTCTTGGAACGATTTTAATAGTCATTTCATATTCTCCGTTATCATCAGATATGCTTTACCTGCAGAGCCACCGCTCACGACCCACTGACTACCTGGCATTGAAACACTTTTAATTGCTTGACCACCCTACCTTCAACTGCAAATATGCGCCTGCCATCCTCGGCGAATCAATCCACGCCTTTACCTGTCGGCGTACAGTAAAACCCGGTCGAATGTTTACGATCCACCCTCACGTAGCCGGTTTCAGACACCCCTATTAGTACGCTGTTTCGAATAACACTGTACTTGGCACCCGCGCTGGCAAAAGCCTTCAACGGCTGAAGATAGTTCTTATAGTCCGTGATCACAAAATCGTGGAAAGTTTGCGTGGCGTCCCATCGATGAGTCATTGTATGTTCCGTGGACTTTATTGGCTGTTGATTGAGGGGGATTAAATACCCAACAAAGGCCAGTGTCAGTATATCCCCCGGCAATACTTTACTACCGGGAATCACCCGAATAGTCAGCCCCTCCCAAATCGGCGGATCCGTTCTGCACGTAATAAACCCTCTATCATCTGCGTGCGGATAAGTGGGTTTGGATAAGACAGTGGGCGGCGTAATATTTACCGCCACCGGTTGATCAGCTGATTGTTGCTGGTTGACCCCATTTGTGGACAGATAGTAAAACAGCGCAGTTTTATTACCGACAGACTGTATTACCGACCAGGGGATCAAATTATCAAAGATTATATTGGTACCGGCGACATCCCCTTTCTTGACGGTATAGGTCGTTACTACATTTGTCTGTCCTTGCACATAGAGCGACAGCATGTTACCCACTTGAGGGTCGCCGGAGAGCAGCACTTCAGCCCTGCAAGGCTGGTTATTGTCGCGACTGTCCAGCTGATTAGCCGTATTAGACTCAGCGCCAAAGATGTTGACCTTGTCCAGCAGGAGATTCAACAGCGCGGGCGCCTGATTATGATCGCGGCCGAACACCGTGAAATCCATATTGATCAATTTCAGAGGAGAAGGCGTCCCACCACTCCCCGGGTTGGAAGCACGTCGAATAAAGTAGCGGAACGGTACATTGTCCTTGCGCTGCAGATTGGCGCCATTGGCAATCAACTGCTGCCAACTTAACGTCCCGGTAAACGGCAATGACGTTACGGGTATTGCCGGGTACTCAACCCCGGCCAATACAGGGATACACAGATCCCCCTGCCGATAATGGGTGTAGGTGCTGATACCGAACGATACGATATTACGCGCGTCTTCCCGATTGATAAGGCGATCAAAATCAAACGCGGGCACCGTGGGCACAGGCAAATCGGCTGGCAACGCCTCCAGAGAGAGCTTGGTACTTCCGAACAAGGAAAACTGCGGGGTTATATTGCCTGCCTCGTCCATGACTTTATAACAGGCATACAGTGGTGAGGTACCCGCATACTTACGAATTTCAGCAGCCGGTACTTTCAGAACCATAGCATCGGTGGTGGCAGCAAATGTCTCTATTAAAATTGGCAGGCCGACCGGAAATGCATTAGTGCCCATGAGATACAGGTATATCTTGTCAAGCGCAGCACGACCTGAATAATCCCCCGGCACGACAACATCGAAGGTTGCATTATCAGTCGCATCAGACTCAGTGATGTCGTCATCCACAAACCAGGGCGCTTTAAGCACCTCATTTTCTGCTGGCGGCCTGCGATCAATAATAATGTCCACCGGGTGCGAAAACTCGAACACCTGAGCATCTTCGTACAGGTTATGTATACGGTAGTAAATACGCACACGGGCATTATTAAGCAGGTAAGACGCAGGAATAGAGAGTTCCAACGGAAAGTCTTTGGCGGTTATAGGCCCCACCAACTCTCTGGCAGGAAGAGGGAAAGGCACACTCCCCTCGACCTCCCAAACCAGTACAAAAAAATCACTCTCCCCTAACTGAGGCAGCAGTACCCAAGGTGTATCCAAAAAAATTTTCAGCGATTGATATAAAAAGGCAGTAGGAATGACACCACTCGGTAACCTGCCCTCCACCCTGAGTGCGGGTAACGTCGGCGTTCCGAAAGCAGCTGTCATTGCATCGATGGGCAACGTTGTGGCTCTATTGATTTGACCATTGTTATTGGTTGGGGGGGTGCTCATATCGCTCTCCAGAACATCAACATTGCGCCAGCCACTGGTTTATTGTCTGATTGCTTTAGCCTCGATTGAATACCTGCCGACAACTTCTCGTAACTGTCAGATTTAACAGGTCGCACCGCCGTCCGTCGGATGCGCGACCGCGTGAGCCGTTGTTTTGCGCTGAATGACACTTGACGTTGTTCCGTGAATGAGTTCTCCTGAAACCGGTTTCAGAGCATCACTACCTCCAATAAGAAAGGCCTGCCACCGTGACTCCTTTTTCCGCCGCCCAGCGCAGCCGCGTGACCATGCTCGACGTTGCCGAACGCGCCGGCGTGTCCAAAGCCAGCGTGTCGCGCTTTATCGGTGACGACCGCGCGCTGCTCTCCGACGCAATTGCCTTGCGCATCGAGCAGGCGATCAGCGAGCTCGGTTACCGCCCCAACCAGATGGCCCGCGGTTTGAAGCGCGGCCGCACGCGCCTGATCGGCATGCTGGTGGCCGATATCCGCAACCCCTACTCCATTGCCGTGATGCACGGCGTCGAAACCGCCTGCCGCCAGCATGGCTACAGCCTGGTGGTGTGCAACACCGACCGCGATGACGAGCAAGAGCGCCAGCACCTGGCGGCATTGCGCTCGTACAACATCGAAGGGCTGATTGTGAACACCCTCGGCCACCACCTTGACCAGCTGCTGGAGTTGCAGCGGGAAATGCCCCTGGTGCTGGTGGACCGCAAGGTCGAGCCGCTGCACAGCGATATGGTTGGCCTGGATAACCCTGCGGCGGTCCGTGTTGCTGTGCAGCACCTCGCACAGCAGGGTTATCGCGACCTGTTGCTGGTGAGCGAAAAGGCCGATGGCACCAGTTCACGCGTGGAGCGCCAAGCGAGTTTCACGGCGGAAATTGCGGCCCGGCCGGCGTTGACCGGCGCAGTGCTCGAACTCGATGACAGCCTGGCAAACCACCTGCACAGCTTCCTGGCCAAGCCCGGCCCCAAGGCGTTGTTCTGCGCCAATGGCGTGGCTGCGCTGGCCTGCACCCACGCGCTCAAAGCGCTGGGCTGCAACCTCTTTGATGACATCGGCCTGATTGCCCTGGATGACCTCGACTGGTACCCGCTGGTGGGCAACGGCATCACCGCCCTCGCCCAACCCACCGACGCGATTGGCGCCAGCGCCTTCGACTGCCTGCTTAAACGCTTGCGCGGCGATGACGCGCCACCGCGCACCCTGGATTTTTTGCCCGAACTGATCGTTCGCGGCTCCACCCAATCCCTTGTGGGCGCTGGCTTGCCTGCGATGGCGGTCTGTCAGGCGAAGCCGTAGCCGACTGACACACCGCCATCGCAGGCAAGCCAGCTTTCACATTGTTTGCGAGTAAAAATGAAACCGGTTTCAGAGGTACATAACAATGCATAAATACCCCGTTTCCATCAGCCTATCCAGCTACGGTGCCGACCTGGTACGTACGCTTGGCCAATTGAGTTTTGTCGATCTGCTCAGTGCCGCCGGCGCCCAGCGCATCGAGTGGCGCGAAGAACTGTTGACCAGCGAACAACCCGCCGCCCTCGCCCAAGCCGCTGCCGAACACGGCCTGGAATCGGTGTTCTCTTCACCGCTGGAGCTGTGGGTGGCCGGGCGCGCCCAGCCCAACGCCGAGCTGAGTGCAACCCTGGACCGCGCCCAGGCCTTCGGCTCGCGCTGGCTTAAAGTGTCCCTCGGTTATTTCACCGACACCAACGACTTGCAAAGCCTGCAGGCCCTGCTCAACCGCCACCCGGTCAAGCTGCTGGTGGAGAACGACCAGACCCTGCACGGCGGGCGCATCGAGCCGATGCAGCGCTTCTTCAGTGAGGTGGAACGCCTGGGCCTGCCGGTGAAAATGACCTTCGACATCGGCAACTGGCAGTGGCAAGACCAATCTGCGCTCACTGCCGCACGCCTGCTGGGCCGGCATGTGGACTACCTGCACTGCAAGGCCGTGGCGCGGCGCCAGGACGGCAAGCTGGTGGCCTTGCCGCCCGGCGCCACTGACCTGCATTTGTGGGAACAACTGCTCAAGCATATGACTCAAGGCATTACCCGGGCCGTGGAATTCCCGTTGCAAGGCGACGACCTGGTTGCCGTTACCGCGCAGCAGGTGACCGCCCTCGCCCTCCTTGGCCAGCACCGTGCGGAGAACGCCCATGTCTGAGATCGATATCCTTTCGTTTGGTGAAACCATGGCGATGTTTGTCGCCGAACAGACCGGCGACCTGGCCCAGGTGGCGCAGTTTCACAAGCGCATTGCCGGGGCCGACAGCAATGTTGCCATCGGCCTGTCGCGCCTGGGTTTCAACGTGACGTGGCTGAGCCGTGTCGGCGACGATTCCCTGGGGCGTTTTGTGGTCGACACGCTGAATAAAGAAGGCCTGGATTGTCGGCATGTGGCGATCGACCCGCTGCACCCGACCGGCTTTCAATTCAAGTCCCGCGAAGAAGCCGGCGCCGACCCGCAGGTGGAGTACTTCCGTAAAGGCTCGGCAGCCAGCCACTTGTCGATTGCCGCGATCAGCCCTGCCGTGCTGCAAGCGCGCCACCTGCACGCCACCGGCATCCCGCCCGCCTTGTCCGAGGCCACCGGCGAGTTGTCCGTGGAACTGATGACGCAGATGCGCAAGGCCGGGCGCAGCGTGTCGTTCGACCCGAACCTGCGCCCGTCGTTGTGGGCCAGCCAAGCGCAGATGGTGCGCGAAATCAACGCCCTCGCCGCCCTCGCCGACTGGGTCTTGCCGGGCCTGGGCGAAGGCCGCTTGCTCACCGGCTTTGACGACCCGGCCGACATCGCCGCGTTCTACCTCGACCAGGGCGCCGAAGCCGTGGCGATCAAGCTGGGCGCGGACGGCGCCTACTACCGCACCCACATGGACCAGGGTTTTATTGCCGCCGTCCCGGTGGAAACCGTGGTGGATACCGTGGGCGCCGGTGATGGTTTTGCCGTCGGCATGATCAGCGCCCTGCTCGAAAACCTGAGCTTCCCTGAGGCGGTACAGCGCGGCAACTGGATCGGCAGCCGCGCCGTGCAAAGCCGGGGTGATATGGAGGGTTTGCCCAACCGCTCTGAATTACCCAGCCGATCTGTTGCATGACCCACTCCCTGTTGCCACAACTACAACAAGCTCAGGAGCAACCCCATGGAAACTGTGAAACTCGCCACCCGCCGCTGGTGGTACATCATGCCTATCGTGTTCATCACCTACAGCCTGGCGTACCTGGATCGCGCCAACTACGGCTTCGCCGCGGCCTCCGGCATGGCCGAAGACCTGATGATCACCCCCGGCATGTCGTCATTACTGGGCGCGCTGTTTTTTCTCGGCTACTTTTTCTTCCAGGTGCCGGGCGCGATCTACGCGCAAAAACGCAGCGTTAAAAAGCTGATTTTCGTCAGCCTGATTCTGTGGGGCAGCCTGGCCACGCTGACCGGCGTGGTGTCCAACGCCTATATGCTGATCGCCATTCGCTTCATGCTCGGCGTGGTCGAGGCGGCGGTGATGCCGGCGATGCTGGTGTACCTGTGCCACTGGTTTACCCGTGCCGAACGCTCACGCGCCAACACCTTCCTGATCCTCGGCAACCCGGTGACCATGATGTGGATGTCGGTGGTGTCGGGCTACCTGGTGCAGCACTTCAGCTGGCGCTGGATGTTTATCATCGAAGGGCTGCCGGCGGTGATCTGGGCGTTTATCTGGTGGAAGCTGGCGGATGAAAAACCCGCCGACGCCCAGTGGCTGAGCGAGCGGCATAAACAAGACCTGCAAAGCGCCCTGGCCGCCGAACAGGTCGGGATCAAGGCGGTGAAGAACTACGCCGAAGCCTTTCGTTCGCCCAAGGTGATCATCCTGGCGCTGCAGTTTTTTTGCTGGAGCATCGGCGTGTATGGCTTTGTATTGTGGCTGCCGTCGATCCTCAAGGCCGGCTTGCAGATGGACATGGTCGAAGCCGGTTGGCTGTCGGCGCTGCCGTACCTCGCGGCGGTGATCGGCATGCTGGCGGTGTCGTGGGGCTCGGACAAGCTGCAAAAACGTAAACGTTTTGTGTGGCCGCCGCTGCTGATTGCCTCGATCGCGTTCTACGCGTCCTACGTGCTGGGTGCTGAGCACTTCTGGTGGTCCTACACCCTGCTGGTCATCGCCGGGGCGTGCATGTATGCGCCTTACGGTCCGTTTTTCGCCATCGTCCCGGAAATCCTCCCGGCCAACGTCGCCGGCGGCGCCATGGCGCTGATCAACAGCATGGGCGCGCTCGGTTCGTTCGGCGGGTCGTACCTGGTCGGTTACCTCAATAGCAGCACCGGCTCACCCGGCGCCTCCTACCTGCTGATGAGCGGCGCGCTGATGTTAGCCGTGGTGCTGACGATTTTCCTCAAGCCCGGCGCCAGTGATCGCGTGCCGGTGCCAACCCTGGAGTTGAAGGTAAAAACCTCATGAAAAAGTCTGTGGTCCTGTACAAAAAACTCTCCGCGCCATTGATGGCTCGCCTGCACGAACAGGTCAATGTGACCCTGATCGACGCCCTCGACGAACCCGGCCTGGCCCGGCTGCGTGACGCCTTGCCCAACGCCCACGGCCTGCTGGGTGCGAGCCTGCGCCTGGATGCCAAGCTGCTCGACCTGGCGCCCAGGCTTGAAGCGGTGGCCAGTGTGTCGGTGGGCGTCGACAACTACGACATCGACTACCTGACCCAACGCGGCATCCTGCTCAGCAATACCCCGGACGTGCTGACCGAAACCACAGCGGATACCGGCTTTGCGTTGATCCTGGCCACTGCCCGCCGGGTGGTCGAACTGGCCGAAATGGTGCGCGCCGGCCAGTGGAACAAAAACATCGGCCCGGCGCATTTCGGCACCGATGTGCATGGCAAGACCCTGGGCATTATCGGCATGGGCCGCATCGGCGAAGCCCTGGCTCAGCGTGGGCATTTTGGTTTTGGCATGCCGGTGATCTACCACAGTCACTCGCCCAAGCCGCGGGTAGAGGAGCGCTTCGGGGCGCAGTTTCGTAGCTTGCCGGACTTGTTGCAGCAGGCTGACTTTGTGTGCCTGACCTTGCCGCTCACGGCTGAAACCGAGAAGCTGATCGGCGCGCGAGAGTTTGCGTTGATGGGGCCGGACACCATTTTTATCAACATTTCACGCGGCAAGGTGGTGGATGAAGCGGCGCTGGTTGAGGCGCTGCAACAACGCACGATTCGGGCGGCGGGGTTGGATGTGTTTGAGCGCGAGCCGTTGAGTCATGACTCGCCGTTGTTGCGCTTGAACAATGTGGTGGCCACACCGCATATCGGTTCGGCGACCCACGAGACGCGGGAGGCTATGGCCGCTTGCGCGGTGGAAAATTTGCTGTCGGCGCTGGCTGGGGAGCGGCCGGACAATCTGGTTAATCCGAGTGTGTATGCTTGAGCTTGCGGTGGGTCCGTTGGCGAGTTCGGTGACTGGCGTCGCTGCTGTGTACATATCCGTTGCTGCGGTAACGGCCACTTAGGGTTCCGCCCTTACGGCGGCTCACTTTTTGAAGGACCAAAAAGTAAGCAAAAAGTCCTCGCCCCAACACTCGGTGCCTCGCTGTGGCTCGGCATGCCCGCAATCCGACAGTGATTTGGGGGGCCGCCGCCACGCGCCATCCATGGCGCGGGGCGGCTAAACCGGCATCCCTGCCGGTTTACCCCCCAAATCCCTGTCGAATTCCGGCCATCGTGTTTGACGGGGCGATTTCAGATCAAGATCAAGATCAAAAGCGCAGATCAAAAGACCGCTGACTTCGTCATCGAAAAGGATGTAAGAGCCGCGACTGGCATGATGAATCGCACGAATTTCCAGGCGAATCTCAGCGTCTGGATCAGGACGTTCCCGGCGTTTCAAATAGCCGTGAAAGCCCGACACCGAGACTTCCATCACTCGACATAACAACCTGACTGGAAAGCGAGTCCGTTCACGGGCGACGAAGGCGTATCTCAGTTGGACTCTCTGGCAAAGAACGCCGTCGCTTTTTTTAGGATTTCTCGTTCCATTTTAAGCGTGGCATTTTCAGCTCGAAGCCGGGCCAGCTCGCTTTCTAGGTCAGAAACCGGATGCCGGGCGGGAGAACTGAGAGGACGCCCGTTGCGTGCGGCGTCCAGCCAATTACCTAAGGTTTTGACCGAGATATCCAACTGTCGAGCTGCTTCTCCTCGACCAATGCTTTCAGCGAGTGTCACTGCCTGAGCTTTAAAATCATCGGTGTAACTGCGGCGGGTTTGCTGTGACATAGGTGCCTCCAAGGTTGCGATTAAAATATCGCTTCTTGGCGTCCGCTGCGAGGGAACAAGTCCATGGTTACTTCTGCGTCCTTGCAAAAGTGACCCGCCGTAAGGGCGGAACCCTAGGCCGCCGTTACCGCAGCAACGGATATGTACCCACCCCACCCAGCCACCGCGCGCCCCCCCAAACGATCAATCGTAAATAGCTTTCTTTTTCCACTCCGCATCGGCATCCACAACTTTAAGCCCTTCAGTCAACTCATTGACCTCATCTTCAGCCGGCTTGCTGTTGGTCAATACCGTGGAGTTGGCGCGGGCCAGTTGGCTTTCGAGCAATTGCAGCTGCGCGCTGTAGAGCGCCGGCTCCGGCTGTTTGCGCAGGTACTGCACGCCGCGCTCGAAGGCCAGGCGTGCCTGGCCGGGTTGGTTCTGTTGCAGGGCGTGCTGGCCGAGGTTGTTGAAGAACTCGATGTGCAGCAGCACCAGGATATGGCGAATTTCCTTGATCCAGTGCTTGGCCTCGTTGGTCGGCAGAAAACCGTCCTGAGCCGCACGGGTCACTTGACCATGCAGGGCTTCGAGGAGGAAGCGCACGTCCTTGGCCTTGGCTTCGGTCTGGATCGGCGCCGGTGGGTTGGTCACCGGAATCGATTCGCCCTGGGCGATCAGCGCATTCAACTCAGTGATACGCGCCTTGAGAGCTGCACTGGACTTGTTGAGGTGCAACAGGCGCTGGTTGACGTTGAGCTCAAGGCGGGTGAGCAGCAGCTTGAGCGCCGGGGTCATCAATTGGCCAGGAAAGGTCTCGGTGATTTCACCGCACCGACGCAGCCGATCATTGAGCTCGATCTCGGTACGTTTTTTTTCCAGTTTGTTGTTTTCCACCACGTGGTTCATGTAGCCAATGGCGATCAGTATTACGATCCCGGCTATTACCAGCAGGGTGATCATGAGTGGTGTCACCGGTGTGACCTCTTTTATAGGGTTTGCTGTGGAGTGTAGTGACTGGGCCATCCGGCGGATAGGGCTGTTCGACCAGTTGCCCAGGTAGTTTCTTCTATATAGGCAAGCGTGACAGAGCGGGCTCCCTGCATAGATGCACATTGCCATCATTTACTCGGGCGAACTATAGCGTCTTGTCGGGCGCCAGAATATAGGCGTCAAAGCCCCCACGGGCAGAATGCCCGCAAAGGCCTGGAAAGCAGGGCGAAGTCATTGATTTAAATAAATTTATCCTTGGGGGTTGACGACCTTTCAATCCATCCATAGAATGCGCGCCACTTACAGCGTAAAGCACACAGCGAAACGCGGTAGGGAGTGAATGTTGTACGTGTGTCCCCTTCGTCTAGTGGCCTAGGACACCGCCCTTTCACGGCGGTAACAGGGGTTCGAGTCCCCTAGGGGACGCCATATGCGGGAATAGCTCAGTTGGTAGAGCACGACCTTGCCAAGGTCGGGGTCGCGAGTTCGAGTCTCGTTTCCCGCTCCAATTTACAAGCAATGTGGCCCTCGGGCGGCATTGAGTGAAACCAGGGCATAATCTTCGGATTTAACCTCTGGGCACTGAAACACACACCATGTGTTTCAGTTGTGTGTCCCCTTCGTCTAGTGGCCTAGGACACCGCCCTTTCACGGCGGTAACAGGGGTTCGAGTCCCCTAGGGGACGCCATTTTGCGGGAATAGCTCAGTTGGTAGAGCACGACCTTGCCAAGGTCGGGGTCGCGAGTTCGAGTCTCGTTTCCCGCTCCATATTCAACAAAAACGCCGATCAGCAATGATCGGCGTTTTTGTTTGCGCTGAATTTAATCCGCCGGGTCAGAAACAGGCCTAACCACAGCGTTTTGCCGATCGATATACGCTCTGAGTCGACAGTGCTGCTCACAGTGAATGCTTTACGTGGCGCCTGGTGACAGTGCCTGGCGTGTGCTGGGTGGGGAATAGGCTCGGCAACGGTCAGCAAGAGCACGAAGCTGGTGAAAGAGCCAATGGCCGGGAAAATGAACACATAGTTCCAGCCCAGGCTGTCCAGCAGCAGGCCGGTCAAGAGCGGCTCTGCCGGCGACAAAAACTCACCCGTTTCCATCACTTTTAGTTTTTCTAAAGGTTTTGCAGCGAGTGAACATCTCAACTGTGTAGGTCTTGTTGTTAAGTGTATGGGAATAGTCCGTAGTTAATCGCGGGTGGGTGTGTGCTGGTGCTGCTGTCTCTACTCTGGCCGGCCCAGTGTGTCTGTTCACGTCGGAGAACTGCCCAGATGTTCCAACTCGATTTTTACTCAACCCTGGTCGCCGCCTCTCTGGTGCTGCTGTTGGGGCGCTGGCTGGTCGCCCGCATTGGCTTTTTACGCGCCTACAGTATTCCGGAACCGGTGGTCGGCGGCTTATTGGTGGCTGCATTGCTGCTATTGCTGCGCGTATTGACGGACATCGGAGTTCGATTCGACGCTTCATTGCAAGCCCCTTTGATGCTGGCGTTCTTTGCCACCATCGGCCTGAATGCGGACTTTGCCAGCTTGAAGAAAGGCGGGCGCATCCTCGGCATCTTCCTGTTGATCGTGACGGCCCTGCTGGTGGTGCAAAATGCCATGGGCATCGCCTTGGCCAAGGCGCTTGGGCTCGATCCGTTGATGGGGCTGTTGGCCGGTTCCGTCACCTTGTCCGGCGGGCACGGCACTGGCGCAGCCTGGGGCGCGGTGTTCAGCGAAAAATATGGTGTGGCCTCGGCGTCCGAACTGGCGATTGCCTCGGCGACCTTCGGTTTGGTATTGGGTGGGCTGATTGGCGGTCCGGTCGCACGTTTGCTGATCAAACGTGTGCAGGTGCCTGGCGTTGAGCTGGCGCTACCACCTCAGCCCAAAGGCTTTGAGCAGCCCAACCAGGAACGCATGATCACCTCGTTTTCATTTATCGAGACCCTGGCGCTGTTGGCGATCAGCTTGCAGGTCGGCACATTCCTGTTTGGCTTTATTAAAGGTACGGCGTTCGAATTACCGACCTTTGTCTGCGTGCTGTTCGTGGGCGTGGTGTTGCGCAACGGCTTGTCGGCGCTGGGCTGGCATCAGGTGTTTGAGCGTGAAGTGTCGCTGCTGGGTAATGTCAGCTTGTCGTTGTTCCTGGCGATTGCGCTGATGTCGCTCAAGCTCTGGGACTTGGCGGCGCTGGCTTTGCCGATAGTGATTCTGTTGTCGGCCCAGGCATTACTGATGGCCCTGTTCGCCATCTTCGTGACGTTCCGGGTCATGGGCCGCAACTACGACGCGGCTGTACTGGCGGCGGGGCACTGCGGTTTTGGCTTGGGTGCCACGCCGACCGCCATTGCCAATATGCAGGCGGTCACGCAGCGTTTCGGGCCTTCGCCGATTGCGTTTCTGGTGGTGCCGATGGTGGGGGCGTTTTTTATCGATATTACCAATGCGGTGGTGATCAAGCTGTACCTGGCGCTGCCGTTCCTGGGCACTGCGGGGTAGCGCGGCGAACTCAGTTGAGCGCGTGAACGTCCTGTTTAGGCATGAAAAAAACGCGAAAACAGCTCGGACTGGACTTGATGTTGAGCTTGTCTGTGTGGTGGCCAGCACGCCAGCAACGGCGGCAGAACCCCAGGTTAACCTGTACAACTGGTTCGGGTTGATCGCACCAGAAACGCCGAAGGACTTCGAGAGCCCGAGGTGATGCCCCGTGCGGCGTGAAATCAGACGACTACCAGGCGTACAAGGAGATTGAGGAACAGATCGGTCACTGTACGCCGGAGCAAGCCTGGGCCATGTATTACGTCTCGACCGGGAGGGTGCGTGAACACGTTACACGGGCGGTCATGGAGCATATCGGCAGGGGCAACCGCGCGTTGCTGCTGGAGTTTCCCGAGTTGGCTCGGGTGCAAGAGCGGTCTCGTTTGATGCTGCCTCTTTGAGTGCCACTGCGTTTGGATCCGGATCGGCACCTGCTTTTCTGTGGGCAGCTTCAGTGATCAGGTCGGCTTTCAACCGCTCTTCATGGCCCGCGCCAAGCGCAATGTGCCTTGGCGTATCTCATCACGATTGAGCGAAGCAAACCCCAGCCGCAACGCGTTCTCCGCCAAGCCCGCAGGCGAAAACTGACGCGCACTGCGCACCACAACGCCCTGGCCCAGGGCATTCTCCACTAACCGATCAACATCGGTCTCATCCTGGAAACGTACCCAGAGCGCCAGCCCGCCCTCGGGCGTGCGCACGTTGATACGCTCGCCGAACGCCTCGTGCAGACAGCTCTGCAACACCTCCCGGCGCGCGGCGTATTCTTTCGAAACACGGCGCAAGTGCTTCTTTAATTCACCCTCGTTGATCAGGTCCGCCAACATCTTTTGCGCGACGGCGTCGGTGTCGCCGACCACCAGTGCGGCGCTCTGTTGCAGCACTTCAATCACATTGGCCGGCGCCACCACATAGCTGCAGCGAAATGTCGATCCCAATGCCTTGGATAACGAGCCTATATAGATCACATGGCGTTGCGCGCTGTCACTGGCCAGTGGCAAGTAGGGCCGCCCGTTGAAGTGATACTCGTGGTCGTAGTCTTCTTCGATCACACAAAAATCGTGCAGCGCCGCCAAGGCCAGCAACTGTTGCCGACGTGCCGCATGCAGGCTTACGGTGGTGGGGAATTGATGGTGCGGTGTGAGGTAGATCATGCGCACCTTATGCGCTTGGCAGAGTTGCTCGATATGGTCGGTGCGGCAGCCTTCATCGTCCATGTCGACGGTGATCAAGCGCGCGCCGAGTTTGCGAAAAATTTCCCACGCCGGCGGGTAACTCAGGCGCTCCACCAACACCACGTCACCGGGTTGGATCAGCAGGCTGGCGGTGAGGTACAGCGACACCTGGGTGCCTGGCGTCAGGCAGATGTTCTCGGCACTGATCATCAGCCCGCGATTGTTGCGCAACATGTCGGCCAGCGCGCAGCGCAGGTAATAGCCGGTGCCTTCGCTGCCGTAGCGCACCGTGTTGGTGGTAAAGCTGCTGCGCAAGGCGTTGCGGTAGTAGCGATGCAGCACGGCTTGCGGCAACAAGCGGTGGTCGCACGCGCCGTTATCGAAAAACAGCGCGTCATGGCGATGCTCCAGGGCAATCACCTGGGCGTTCTGGCTGAAGTAGGGCACGACCGCCTGCGGCATTAGTGCCGGGGCGAAGGACGGCTTGGTGTGATGGGGTGCGGGCTTGGGTGCCAGCTGCGCATTGACGAATGTCCCGCGCCGCGGCTCGCTGATCAGCCAGCCTTTGGTCAGGGCTTCTTCATAGGCCAGGATCACGGTCTTGCGGTTGACGTCGAGCAACTGCGCCATCTCCCGCGTACCCGGCAGCAATGTGCCGGGGGGCAGCCGCCCTTCGAGGATGGCCGCGACGAGGCCTTCGGCAATCTTGCGATAGGAGGCTTGGCTTGTGCCGTCATCAAGCTTGAGCAGGGGGCGCCATTTACGCATCTGGACCATCTGAAGTATCCAAAACTGGAGGTTTTAATGGGCCTAGTCTAGCGCAACAATCAGGCCTCACTCACTCCGGGGTCTTTATGAACACACGCCATGTAATCGAACTCTCTCCCTCGGGGAAAACCTTTGAAGCCGGTGACGAGCTGCTGCTGGACGCCATGCTCGCCAGCGGTTTGTCGGTGCCGTTTTCGTGCCGACGCGGTGCCTGTGGGTCGTGCAAGGTGGTGGTCACCCAAGGTGAATACCGCGCCAGGCAACTGGCCCCAGGCGCACCCGCGCCCAGCTACCCGTTGGCGGCCAATGAAATGCTGCTGTGCCAGAGCCATGCCTGCGCCGACATGCGCCTGGAAATTCCCGGCTGGTCGCTGGACACGCCCGCGCTGGTCGTCGAAGCCACGGTGCTGAGCAAGCGCGCATTGAGCGCCGACATCATCGAGTTGGTGCTGATGCCGGATATGCCGTTGGCCGTGCGGGCGGGCCAGTACCTCAAGGTCCGCCTGGTCGATGGCGATTCGCGGTGCTTCTCGATCGCCAACCTGCCGGCCGAAGGCGACGGGCGCCTGGTGTTTCAGATTCGCCGGGTGAGCGGTGGGCTGTTTTCCGAGACCCTGCTGGGCAGCCTGGAGGCCGGCGATCTGTTGCAACTGGAAGGGCCTTTTGGTGCCTGCACCTGGCAGGACGATGACGCGGCGCCGGTCGTGCTGTTCGCCACCGGCACCGGCTACGCGGGTATCAAGCCGATCCTGCTGACCGCCTTGAAGCGGGATGTGGACGTGACGTTTTACTGGGGCGGCGCGCAGGCAACGGATTTTTACGACCGTGCATTCCTCGACCAGGCGGTACTCGACCACCCGCGTTTTCACTGGCACCCGGTATTGGCTTCCCAGGGCAAGGTGCAGGAAGTCGCGCTCAGCCACGGGCACCGCTGGGAAGCGGCGCAGGTGTATGCCTGCGGCAACGGCGGCATGATCAGCCAGACGCGTGCCGAGTGCCTGGAAGCGGGTTTGCCCAGCCATCGTTTTATCGCCGAAGCCTTTGTGCCCAGTGGCCGATCGAGCGCCGACACGCTGCTCAAGACTCTGGATGACACCTGGGAAAAAGTCGGCCCGAGGTATTCGCTGGACGGCATGCTCGCCGCCCGTGAAAAAACCATCCGCGCCCTGGCGGCGATTGCCAGCCACCTTAAAGTCGGCATGACCACCGGAGCAGCCCTCGACATGGCCGCCGAGCAATTGCAGGCCATGGGCGCCTCCCACACCTGGCACCCGACGTACATCCGGTTTGGCGACGACACGGTTCGCCCACCGAGAGAAGGCATTGACCCCCTGCGCACGCTGCGTGCCAGCGATATCGTGGTGGTCGACCTCGGCCCGGTGTGGGACGGCTACGAAGGCGACTACGGCGATACTTTCATTTTTGGCGAGGCGCCGCTGCATCGCGATTGCTTCAAGGCTGTGCATGAAGTCTTCGATGAAACCCGCGAGGCCTGGAAGCGTGGCATGACCGGCTGTGAGCTGTATGACTTTGCCGAGGCGCGGGCCGTCTCCAAGGGCTGGCAGCTGTCCCGTAACCTGGCAGGCCACCGTATTGCGGATTTCCCCCACGCACTGTTCGGCAACACGGAATTGGCCGCGCTTGAGATCACGCCAAGTGAAATGGTGTGGGTGCTGGAGATCCAGCTCTGCCACCCCAGCGAGCCGGTGGGCGGGTTCTTTGAAGATATCCTGATGCTTGAAGCGTGAAGGGCTGAGGCACTCCAGGTGTTATGCAGGAGGTTTCCCGAGTTTCCCTGAACTATATGGGCGCAGTCGGCTCATACAGCCATTGCCAATCAAGGCAATTATTTCTATGCGATAGGGACATCACCTGTGAAATATGCAATCTGCGCCACCTTGCTGCTCTCACTGAGCGGCTGCCTGACCATGTCGGGTGAATACACCGTAACGGCTCAGGACGCCTCCGGCGCACCGTTAACCAAGCTTGGCACCTTCACCGCCGAGGGCCATAACATTTACCCCATACGCAATGCGTTCTGCCTCAATGCGCCGGGGGCGACGGTCATCATTCGCGATGCCCGGACCGGCGAGGAACTGCGCAGCGAAAGCCCTTATCACTGCCGTTAAGCCTCAAAAAAAGGATTTCCATGCGAGTGTTTCTGGTAGCAGGCCTGGCCCTGGCCGTGAGTGGCTGCGGCAATATTTCCAATATCCGTGCTTACAATACGGCCTATGTTGAACCCACCTCAGGGGATACCGCACGCTTGCGTGTGATCACCAATGGTATGGCGCGCGGCGTGCCGGGCCGTGACTGCATCGACTGGCGTGTGCCTGGCGCCGGGGTGATGGCGGTGTCCGAATCCGGCTTTGCGGGGCAGAATAATGGTCGCAGCCTGGGCATGCCCGAGAGCAACCGCCGGGTGGAGGCGCAAGGCTCGGCGCGTAGCGAACTGAAGGTGCCGGCGAACACGCCTTTTGCCATGAACTTCCAGAGTGAGGGCTATGTTTCCGGCGGCAATTCCTATAGCTGCAGGCAAAGCTTTCACTTCACCCCCATGGCCGGGCAAGATTACGAACTGATCCTGCTGGACGGTGGCCAGTGCCTGATTGCTTTGCAGCGCCTGAACCCGACGGGGAAACCGGAGAATGTGGCGGTGCAGAAGGCCAAGCTGTGCAATGCGATGGATATGTTTTAGGCCGCAAGCAAGACCTGGTTAACCACAACGCCGATCACGATTGATCGGCGTTGTGGTTTATCCCTTCGCCTGTCAGAGCTTCGGCAGTTGCCCCACACGGCCGATCATTTCCGTGACGATCTGCAGGTCCAGCAGGAACTGCTCGACGGTCTTGAATTCACCGTCGGTGTGCCCGGTGTACTTCACGCCCGGCTTCGCCAGGCCGAATTGCACGCCATTGGGCAGCTCATGCACGGAGGTCGCACCGGCTGAGGCGCCGAATTTGTGCTCCATGCCGAGGTTTTCGCTGGCCACGGCCAACAGCGCTTTGACCCACTCACCTTCCGGGTTGCGGTACATCGGCTCGGCTACCGAGTAGGTGACGCTCATGGCCACCTGAGTGCGCTTGTCCCAGGCGCTGATTTTCTCTTCGATCTCTGCCTTGAGTTTTTCCGGCGACTTGCCCTTGGGAATGCGCAGGTTCACTGCCAGTTTGAAGGCTTTATCGTCTTGGCCGACAAAGGTCAGCGAAGTGGTCAGCGGCCCCATGAACGCATCGGAGAAGCCCACGCCCAGCTTGCCGCCCAGGTAATCCAGGCCCCAGTTGTCGGCGGCGTACTGCGCAGCGTCGGTGATGTGGTTGTGCCTGAGGGCGATCTTGCCGTCGACGCTGTGGATCAGCTCCAGCATGCGTGCCACCGGGTTGACGCCGGTTTCCGGCTTGGACGAGTGCGCGGATACACCGGTGACCGTCAGCTTGACCTCTGTGCCCACCACCTTGGCCGCCACTGTGAAGTCGCCACCGTGCTGCCTGGCATATTCATCACCGGCTTGTTGCAGGCTGGCCGCCAGCTCGGCGGGTTTATCACCGACTAAAGTAGCCACTGACACGGAAGGAATCTGATTGGTGGCCGCGCCGCCGGTCATCGAGATGATTTGTGCACCTTTGCCGTCACCTTTGCGCAACGGGAAGCTTGCCATGACGGTGCCGTAGCCTTTCTCGGCAATCACCACCGGGTAGCCGCCATCGAGCGCCAGGTTGTATTGCGGCGTAGGGTTACGCTCGAAGTAGTACGGGATGGCGTCCCCGGACGTTTCCTCGGTGGTGTCCACCAGCAGCTTGAAGTTGCGCGCCAGTGGCAGTTTTTCTTCCTTGATGACCTTCATCGCATACATCGTTACTACGATGCCGTTCTTGTCATCCTCGGTGCCACGGCCGTACATGCGGTCGCCGATCAGCGTGACTTTGAACGGGTCAAGTCGGGTGCCGTCCTTGAGTACCCAGTTTTCCGGGGTCACCGGCACCACGTCGGCGTGGGCGTGAATGCCGACGACTTCATCGCCGCTGCCTTGCAGGGAGATTTCGTACACGCGGTTGTCGACGTTACGGAAGTTCAGGTTGAAGGCTTTGGCCAGGCCCTGGATCTTGTCGGCGATCTTGAGGAATTCGGGGTTCTTGTACTGCGGCAGGCCGTCGATGTTGAAAGTTGGGATCTCGACCAGCTCGCGCAGGGTTTCCAGGGCGGCCTTGCCGTACTTCACGCGGGTGTAAATCCCCAGCAGGCGGTTGATTTCGTTCTGTTGGTCGGCGCTCAGGGGGTTGTTGGCGAGGAAGGCTGTAATGGCCGGGCCGACGTCGTCGGTTTTTGCCAGGTCGCTCTTGGCCAGTGTGGCTAGGAAACCACGGAAATCGGCGGCCGGGGTTTCGCCAAAGTGCTTGATGATGGCTGTGCTTTGTTCGACGCTGATAGTGGCGGACGCAGGCGTGGCGACGGCCACGAAGCTGGCGGCGAACAGGGTGGCAGCCAGCCGTTTCTTGAGTGGAAAGTGCATGGTTAGAAGCATTCCTTTGCAGGCGGTGAGTAAGAGGTTTCTGATCGATCTGTCAGAAACATTTCCACACACTACCATCACCAAGGCCGGGGTAGGGAGCCTCGGCCAGGGAAATATCCTACTCAAGTATCAGGGTTGCCCAAGCTCCCACACACAGGGGATTACAGTGAAGTAACGGGCGCTCAAGGCTTGTCCGGATGCGGCTCCGGATACGCTGCCATCACGTCCAAAGCCTTGGCATACGGCCCATCCCACAACTGCTCGTGCAGCTCGCCAATGCGCTTGGCCATCGCCGCGTCATGCATCACCACCTCCAAATTGCGCGAGTTATCCAGATACCCGCCCAGCCAATTGCTGGTGCCTACCCAGGCCACTTGCCCGTCGATCTCCAGGGTCTTGCTGTGGATCACCCGCGCATAGGGAATAAACCCTTGTTTGGCGGCAGGCAGGGTGACGATCTTGACCTCGACGTTGGGCAGCACGGCCAGGCTTTTGAGGTAGGGCAGTTCCAGCTTGTCGGTGTTCCAGTTGGACACCATCAGCTTGACCGACACCCCACGCGCAGCGGCAGCGCGCACGGCGTTGTCGATCACTGCGTAGTAGGGGCGGGTTTTGTCCGGCCCGTAGGACAGCGGTGCATAGTCGAGCAATTGCACGCGCACTTCTTTCTTGGCTTCGCTCAGCAGGCGCGGCAGTTCCAGTTGTGAGTCGCCCACGCCGGGCGGGTTGTAGCGTTGCGGGCTGGCCACCAGATAGTTACCGGTGCGCGCAGGTGCCTGGCCCGCAGCGGGCAGTGGCACCGGTTGCTTATCCGCCAAGGCGGCCTGGGCTTGCCAGTCCTGGTTGAAGATGGCCTGCACCTGGCTGACTACCGTGGCATCGCTGATGCGCAAGCCGGTCTCGTGGATATGCTCCAGCGAGCGCCAATCGAAATTCTGACTGCCGACAAACGCCTGCTTGCCGTCCACCACCATGTATTTGGCGTGGATGATCCCGCCGCTCAACTGCCCATAGGCCAGCACGCGAAAGGTCAGGTTGGGAATCGCCCGCAAGCGTTCCAGCGTAGAAGCCTGCGACAGCCGAATGCCTTTCTCCTCCAGCAGAAAGCGAATCTTCACACCCCGTTTGCCGGCAGCTTCCAGATGCTCGATCACCTTGTCCATCACCGAACCGGGATGGTCGGCGGCGTAGAACTGGCCGATATCAATGCTGCTTTTGGCGCCATCAAACAACTCGATCCACACCGGCCCCGGCTGGCGCAGGTCGGCAGTGCCCAGCGCGGTGTCCACCGGCACGGTGTGTACCAGTTCAAACCCTGGAATTGAAAAGTCCGCCTGGGCTAGCGGACTCAACAGAAGGCCGGTCAGGCCGGCGATACGCAACTTCATCGAGAGGGACATAAGCGTCTCATCGGGCAAAAAGAAAGGCGGGCGCATCACGCGCCCGCCCTGAAGGTCATGCCGTGCGGGTGTGCAACGGCGTCGGCACCAGGTGCGGCACTTCACCCTGAACACGGGCGCCAGTCGCCGCGCGGATCAGCAGGATTTTCAGCTGGTCGTTGATGCGCTCCAGGCTGTCCTGGAAAAAGTTGTGGAACACCACGCAGAACAGCGCAATGGCGATACCCAGGCCGGTGGCGAACAACGCCGTGCCGATACCACCGGAGATCTGGCCCGGGTCGGACACGCCGGCACTGGCCAGCGCCTTGAAGGTGTCGATGATGCCGAGGATGGTGCCCAGCAGGCCCAGCAATGGCGCGGCGGTGGTGATGGTCTCGATGATCCACAGGCTGCGCGACAGCGGCGCGCGGGTCTTGAGGTACTGGGTTTCGATTTCATCGTCCAGGTCCTTGCGCGAGCCGTTGGAGGCCTTCTGCGCCAGGATCGGCAGCACCATGTTCAGCGGCAGGCTGTCGCGGCGGATGAGGCTTTGCGGCAGGTCGCGCTCGCTGTGTACGTTGGCGCCCAGCACGTCGGTCAAGGCGCGGGCCTGGCGGCGCACGTAGGCGAAGTAGATGCCCCGTTCGATGGTGATGAAGATCGCGATCGCCATCGCGGCGTACATCACATAGAAGGTGATTTGGTGCAGCAGGTCCATGTCCATGAGTGTGTTCCTCTCAGGTAATTAATCAGAAATTCGCTTCCAGGGAAACCGTGACGGTACGGTCCAGGCCGACGATGTAAGCCGGGTCGCCATCGCGGAAACCGCTGTAGCTCGCCGCGTTGGTCTTGGTGGTGTACACGCCGTCCAGGTACTTCTTGTCAAACAGGTTGTCGACGTTCAGGCGCAGGGTGGCGTCCTTGACCACTTTTTTGTCCACGGGCAGGTAGATACCGGCGCCGAGGTTGAAAACGGTGCGTGCCGAGATGGCCTCGTCGTTGGTCAGGTCGCCGTAGAGCTTGCTGGTGAACTTGCCGCCGAAGGTGCCGTAGAAACGCCCGTCGTCGTAGCCGATGTTGGCTGCCAGCATGTTGGCCGGTACGTTGGCGAACTGCTTGCCGCTGGTGGGCAATACGATCGGTTTGCCGGCGCTGAAGACGGTCAGGTCATCCTGCTGCTTGGAGCTGGTGTAGGTGTAGGAGGTGTAGTAGTTGAAGTTGTGCGGCAGCTTGCCGCTCCACTCCAGTTCCAGGCCTTTGTTGATCACGGTGCCGGCGTTGATGTCGGCCGAATCGCCGTTGCTGTCCAGGGACGTGAGCTGGCGGTTCTTGAACTGCATGTAGAACAGGGTCGCGGCGAGGGTCATGTCTTCGCCGGTGTAGCGCCAACCCAATTCCTGGTTCCAGCTCAGTTCCGGCTTGGCGTCCAGGGAGCCCACGCCTTTGTCGTACAGCACGTAGTTCTGCGGGATACGCATGTTGCGCGAGAGGCTGTAGAACAACTGGTCACGCTCGTCGAGCTGGTATTTCAGACCGGCGTTGGGCAGCAGCTTGTTGTAGGTCTGGTTGGCCTTGCCCGGTTGCTCGGTGAGGCTGCCGTGGTTGGTGCCCTCACGCTCGACATTCATGTAGGCAAGGCCGGCGATCAGGGTCCAGTCCGAGTTGATGTACCAGGTGTCCTGGGCCCAGACTTTTTGCGCCGGGGTCACGGTGTAGCGGTCGCGACCCTGTACGGTGTTGCCGTTGGCGTCGACCACGGAGCTGGCGTCCGGCCAGGTGTCGCTGGGCTTGCCGCTGTTTTTGAGGGCAATGAACGGTTGGGTCTGGCTTTGGCGGGCGCGTTCGTACCAGTAGCCGAATTGCAGGCTGTGGTCGCCCAGGTCCCAGTTCAGTTTGGTGGTGATACCCGGGCGCCAGGTCTGGGTGCGCGAAGGGCGGTAGTAGATGCCCGTCGTCGCGGAGCCGTCGGCGTTGTATTGGGCCTGCGTCGGCAGGTTGCCAAGGTCGAATACGCCGCCTTTGTTGGAGCCGCTGTTGAGTGCATAGGCGGAGGAGCCCACGCCACTGCCGTTGCCGTAGTAGTAATACGGGATCACCGAGAGCGACAGATTATCGCTCAGCTTGTACTGGGTGTTGAGCACGGCGGTGAAGGTCTGGAACGGGTTTTGTGCCAGGTCGTAATAGCTGCTGATCTTGCCGTTGGAGCCCAGCGCCGGCTTGGCCGGGTAGGGGTCATACTTGCGGCCGAACTGCTGGAACTGCGCCTTGGTCAGTTGGCTGTAACTGTTGTTGTCCTGCTCGTGGTACTTGAGGATCAGGTTGGCGGTGTTGCCGTTGCCGGCGTCGAAAAAGCTGTTCCACTCCACCTTGTCCGCACGCACCGCGCCCGAGCCGCGCCACATCTGGCCCTCGGTGTGGGACGCCGACAGCCAGTTGGAGAGGCCGTTGACTTCACCGGTGTTCAGGCGCGCGAAGGTCTTGCGGGTGGCGTTGCTGCCCACCACTTGTTTGACGAACGCACCGGTTTCCTTGGTGGGGCGAATGGTCACGATACCGATGTTGCCGCCGCTGGAACCGATGTGCGGGCCGTCGGCTTCCGACGAGCCCTGGGTGACGAAGATCTGGTCGATGTTTTCCGGATCGCCCAATAAGTTGGAATACAGCGCGTAGTTGCCGGAGTCGTTGATCGGCATGCCATCCACCGACATACCGACCTGGTCGGAGTTCATGCCGCGCATGGTGAAGCGAAAGCCCGACAGACCGGTGTTGTCCTCACTGGAGATGTTCAGGCCCGGCGTGTACTTGAGCTTGTCGATGGCGTTGCCGGTGGCGGTTTGCTTGTCCAGCGCCTCCTTGGTAATGGTCGAGCGGCCCTTGGCGCTCTCTTCCTGGACCATATAACCGCCCCCCGCGGTCGCCTTGCCGCCTTGAACTCCGATGGTGCCGACGTCACTGTCGCTGGTAGCTGCCATGACCACTGCGTGGGTCATGCTCGTCGCGGCAACAAGTGCCAGATGAATACGTGTGAACCTCATCACTGTCGTCCTGGTGTCGGTGCTTATTGCACGCTGTAGTTGAAGGTGGCGGTGAAGCGTTGTTCGTTACGTCCACCGAAGGCTTGTTCGGGGAACGGCTTGACTTGCTTGATGCGGCGCAGGCTATTGGTGGCGGCCCGATTGAGCAGCATGCTCGGCGCCGGGGTCTGGATCCCGGCATCGAGGACACGGCCTTGTCGATCCACCATCAACCACACCACCACCTCGCCACTGGGGCGTTCGAGGGACGCCTGGCGCCCGGTGGGGTATTGCTTGTACGTGTCCAGCTCGTTGCGCAGCCCCTTGAGGTAACCGCCTTCCAGTGCCTGGCCATCCACTTTGGGTGGTGCCGGTGGCGCGGGCGGCGCAGGTGTCGGCGCGACAGCGGCCTGCACCGGCTTGGCCGCGACGGGTGCGACTGGCGCAGGCGTGGGCGTCGGTTTGGCGGCCACCACGGGCTTGGGTTTGGGCACCGGCTTGGGCTTGGGTTCAGGTTTTGGCAAGGGCTTGGGCGGTGGCGGGGCGGGTTCGGCCTCTTCGTCCTCGATCACCGGCGGTGGCGGCTCTTGCTCGACAACCGGCTCGGGCACCACTTCAGGCTCGGGCTCGACCAGGGCCAGCTCGACCGCCGACTCGTCGTATTGCGGCTGGATTTTCAACGGTTGCGACTGGATACCCAGTGCAATCAGCACCAGGGCGATCAGGGCCGGGACACTGCCCAGCAGCTGACGCGCACGAAACAGTACATACATGATCAAGACTTACGCGTGGCAATGGACACGGAGGTAAAGCCACCCAGGCGCAGGGTGTCCATGACTTCCACCAGGCGCGAAACCTCCACACCTTTGTCGCTGTTGACGATGATGGTCGACTTGGTATCAGGCTTTTCTGCGGCCTTCAGCGTCGGCACCAGAGCGTCGACCGTGAGGTCCTTGCCGTCGAGTTGCAGCTGGCCTTGCAGGCCCAGGGTCAGAATGAATTTATTCTGCGGCTTGAGTTGTTGCGAGCTGCTGGCGCTGGGCAACTGGGTCTTCATGCCGAGTGCCGGAATCACGTTCAAACTCACCAGTACGAAAAACACCAGGAGGAACATCATCACGTCGATCATGGGGATCAACTCGATGTGTGCCTTGCGTTTCTTGGGTTCATCCCAGGTTCTCATTCTGTTACCCCGTCGTTGAATTAGGGGCGACACGCTAACAACCAAAAATGACCGAATGGTTAACTTTAATTGACGTTTTAAAGGCTCTAGGACGGGTCTTTCAGAGTTTTTACCGGGCCCTTTCATGACGTAATGCAATTGACACGAAGGCAGTACATTCTTGGAAAATTTACCTGAAGAGCTGCCGCGTATGCCCACTACATTGCCTCAATTGTCGACCCCGCGACTCCTATTGCGGGCGCTGGAAATGGACCAGGCCGAGGTACTTTTCATGCTCGCCAACGGGCCGAAAATTGCTGACAACACGGCCAACATTCCGTCGCCTTATACCTTGGAAACTGCGCAGGGTTTTATTGCCGGGGCCGCCGACAAATATCGGACGGGCGAGTTGTTGAACCTGGGGATGCATGTGCGTGAAACCGGTGAGTTGGTTGGCATGGTCAGCCTGCGCCTTAACGCGCGTCATCACGCAGGGCATTTGGGCGGCTGGGTTGCGGCGCATGCGCGTAACCTGGGGTATGCCGCTGAGGCGGCGAGCGCGATGATGGGCTTTGGCTTCACCGAGCTTGGGCTGCAGCGGGTAGGCAGCCAATGCTTTGGCCGCAACCAGGAATCGGCGCGAGTCATGCAGAAAATCGGCCTGCGCTTTGAAGGCTGCCTGCGTCGGGCGTTTCTCAAAAATGGGGTGTACGAAGACCTGCTGGGCTTTGCCACCGTGCGTGAGGACTGGGAGCGCGCGTTGTGAGTGACGCAGTGGACCACGGCAGGCGGCGAGTCCTGACCGGGCTGGCGGTCGCTACCGCGTTTTCAATCCTCAGCCCGTTTGCGTGCAGTGCCGGGGTGGATTACCCGTTCACCCTCGGCGTGGCCTCGGGCGACCCGCTGCCGGATGGTTTTGTGATCTGGACGCGCCTGGCGCCGTTGTTCAATGCAGCCGATGGCAGCGGTGGGCTGAAGCGCGCGGTGCCGGTGCGCTGGCGGGTGGCCAGTGATGCGGCGATGACGCGCATCGTGAAGCAGGGCGAAGTCTTGGCGACTGAGCGGTTCGCCCATTCGGTGCATGTTGAAGTGGCCGGGCTTGCGGCGGGCCGACCGTATTGGTACCAGTTCGAAGGCCTCGGCGCGCAGAGCCCGGTGGGCCAGGCACGTACCACGCCACCCTGGCAGGCGATGGCCTCGGCTCGGCTGGGATTTGTTTCCTGCTCGCATTGGGAGCGTGGATACTTCAGTGCCTATCGTCATTTAGCTGCAGAGCAGCCCGACCTGGTGTTTTTCCTCGGCGATTATATTTACGACAGCTCTTACGCAGCCGACTCGGGAAAAGTCATTCGGTGCCATGGCAGCGGCAACGCCAAGAGCTTGAGCGACTACCGCAATCGCTACGCGCTGTACAAAACCGATCCGGACCTGCAAGCCCTGCACGCGGCCGCGCCCAGCGTGGCGACCTGGGATGACCACGAAGTGCAGAATGACTACGCCAACCGCTGGTCCCAGGACCCGAAGATTCCCGTAGCGCAATTTCTCCAGCAGCGGGCGGCGGCCTACCAGGCGTATTACGAGCACATGCCGCTGCGCGCCAGCAGCGTGCCGAAGGGGCCGGACATGCGTATTTACCGGCGCCTGGACTACCGCCGCCTGGCGCGTTTTCATGTGCTGGATGGGCGCCAGTATCGCTCCGAACAACCCTGCATCCAGGCCAACGGCAGCCATCAGGGGCATATCGCCGCCAACACTTGCAGCGACCTGCGCGACCTCGGTCGCACCATGCTCGGCTGGCAGCAGGAGGCCTGGCTGGACCAGGGCTTTGCCCAGTCGCAGGCGCAGTGGAATGTGATCGCCCAGGACTTGCTGGTGGCGCCCTTGATCCAGCGCGACCTGACCAGCCACAAGGTCGGCCATTGGACCGATGGCTGGGACGGCTACATGGCCAACCGTTCACGGATGCTGGCGTCCATCGAGCGTCACAAGCTCAGCAACCCGGTGTTCTGGGGCGGTGATATCCACTCGTTCTGGGCCACCGACCTGCATGCCGACGCCAACAACCCGGATTCGCCAGTGATCGCCACTGAGTTTGTCGGCAGTTCGGTGACCTCTGACGGGCCGCCCTTTGAGGCGTTCAGCAAGATCCTGCCGCTTAATCCGCATGTGAAGTTTTTCGACAGTCGCCAGCGTGGGTATGTGTCGGTAGAGCTTGCGGCTCAGAAGATGCTGACGAACTTTCGGGTGATAACTGACCCGCGCGATCCCAACGCCACGGTGTCGACCCTCAAGTCGTTTGTGGTGGAGCCGGGGCGGGCGGGGGCGATTGCGGTTTAGTCGAGGCTGTAGCGCACCGACAGCGCGCCTTTTTTCTCCGACAGGGCCAGGATGGTCACCTGGCCCAGTTCGCTCAACGCTTGCACATGGGTGCCGCCGCAGGCGTAGGCGGGCAGTTCGCCGAAACCCACTTCGCGGGCGCCGTCTTCCAGGGTCATATGGCGCGGGTAGTCGCCGGCGATCCATTGGTTGACCTGTTGCTGGATCGCCTCGGCGTCGATGGCCTGGGCCATTTCGCCACGGATAAAGGTGATTTTGCACTCGCCCGGCCAATGGTGGGCTTTGATCGGCATCCAACCGAAGCTTTCCCCCGCATTGCCGATCAGGTGCCCGGCCGAATGCAGGCGCGTGTACAGGGCGCGGCGTTGTGCGTCGACCCGTGCCGTAATCGGACCAGGCTCCAGAGGCTGGTCAACATAATGCACCACTCGGTCGGCTTCCTGGGTGACGCGCAGCACCTGGCTGTCGCCCAGCCAACCGGTATCAAAGGGTTGCCCGCCGCCTTGGGGATGGAAAATAGTCGACTGCAAGGTAACGGCAAACAGGCCTTCGTGCGGCGTGCAGCTCAGCACTTCAAGCTCGGCAGTCAGGTGGTCGTGGGTAAAAAACAGGCGCTCGGTCATCATTTACATCCGCATCAGGGTTCTACGGGCAGTATAAATAGTGCGTGGATGGGTGATAATCCGTTCAATTATCAATGGACCTGTGCGTCATGAGCATCAATCTTCCTTTGCCGCTGCTGGGTGAAATGGCGATGTTCGTCAAAGTCGTGGAGACCGGCAGTTTCTCCGAAGCGGCGCGCCAATTGAGCGTTTCACCCTCGGCGGTGAGCCGCAGTATCTCGCGCCTCGAACAGGCGCTGGCCACACGCTTGCTGCAACGCACCACGCGTAAATTGCGCTTGAGCGAGGGCGGTGAAGAAGTGTTCAAGCGTTGCCAGGAGATGGTCAATGCGGCGCGTTCGGTGATGGAAATCAGTGGCCAGTTCACCCATGAAGCCGAAGGCCTGGTACGGGTCAGCGTGCCCAAGGCGGTGGGCCGGTTTGTGGTGCACCCGCATATGCCGGAGTTCTTGCGGCGCTACCCCAAGGTGGATGTGCAGTTGATTCTGGAAGACCGGCATGTGGACTTGATCGACGACAATGTCGACCTCAGCATCCGCATCACCGACAGCCCGCCGCCGGGCTTGGTCGGCCGCCAACTGTTGCCCATCGAGCATTTGCTGTGTGCCACGCCGCAGTACCTGGCCGCGCAGGGTACGCCTGAACATCCCCATGATTTGCTAAAACACAGCTGCATTTACCTGGGGGAAACGCCGGGGGATTCACGCTGGAAGTTTCGTCAGGGCGCCAAGGCGGTGACCGTGGGCGTGCGCGGGCGCTACGCCGCGAACCACACCGGCGTGCGCCTGGATGCGGTGTTGCAGCATGTGGGGATCGGCAGCTTGCCTTACTTCACGGCGCGCCACGCCCTGGAGGCGGGGAACCTGGTGCAGGTGTTGCCCGAGTGGGATTTTATTGCGTCCTACCATGGCGAGGCGTGGTTGCTGCATTCGCCCACGCGGTATCTGCCACCGAAGTTGCGAGTGTTTATTGATTATCTGGTGGAGTGTATGGCGAAGGAGCCGACATTGCGCCGAAGGTAGGAGTGCGGTCCAACTGTGGGCGCTGGCTCCCACACAAGCCAGCTCCCACATTTAAAATCAGTGCTTGCTCTGATCCTGCGGCATGGCCAGCAGTTGTTTTTCCTGGTTCCAGTCGAACGGCTCGTCGTTCTGTTCGGCTTCGTAGCGACGTTCTTCCAGGGACTGATACAGGTCCAGTTCTTCATCGGGCATGAAGTGCAGGCAGTCACCGCCGAAGAACCACAGCAGGTCGCGGGGCACCAGGTGGGCGATCTGCGGGTAACGCAGGATCACCTGGCTCATCAGGTCCTGGCCCAGGTACTGGCTTTCGATCGGGTCGATCGGCAGCAGGGCGCGCAATTCGTCGAAGCGCTCCAGGAACAGGGTATGGCTTTCCTCGGGCACCTGTTCGGCTTCGCCGACGGCAACCAGGATGCTGCGCAAGTGGTCGAGCAAGACGAGATGATCGGCAACGACGTTGGACACGAGATAAGTCCTCTAAAGCAAAAACGGGCGCGAGAGTATATAGCTCACGCGCCCGTTTTTATATGACCGCCTGACTCAGCGGATTTTACCCTCAGCCTGGGTCAGCTCTTCCTTGCTGAAATCATCCACATCGATCACCTTGCGGCGCGCGGCTTCGGCATCGCGCAGGGTTTGCGCTTCTGCCGGTTGCAATACGCCCGCGTGCAGCGCCGCGTCGATGGCATGCTCGCCGGCGGCCGTTTTGACCTGGCCGCTCTTGAGCGCGGTGTGGAGTTTTTTCTGCAAGGGGTGGCTGGCACTCAGCAGGTCGTAGGCATGTTGCAGGGCGCCCACCGGGTCTTCTGCCGATTGCGGGCGATAGCAACCCGCCAGCAATTCTTCCAGGGTCGGGTCGCCTTTGGCACGGCCGATCACCGCAGCCACCTCGGCGTCCAGCGCATCGGACGGCCCGGTGTGGCGACGGCCGAACGGGAACACGATCACCCGCAGCAGGCAACCGAGGACCTTGTTCGGGAAGTTGCTCAGCAGTTCATCCAGGGCACGTTCCGATTCGCCGAGGCTTTCTTCCATGGCCCAGGCAAACAGCGGCTCCAGGTGATCCGGCGAGTCCAGGTCGTGATAACGCTTGAGTGCCGCCGAGGCCAGATACATATGGCTCAGCACATCACCCAGGCGCGCCGACAGGCGTTCGCGGCGTTTCAGCTCGCCGCCCAGCAGCATCATGCTCAAGTCAGCGAGCAGGGCGAATGCGGCGGCCTGGCGGTTCAATGCACGGAAATAACCCTGGCTCAAACGGTTGCCCGGGGCTTTCTCGAAGTGCCCGATGCCGAGGTTCAGCACCAAGGTGCTGGCAGCGTTACTGACGGCGAAGCCGATATGTTGCATCAGCAGGCCATCAAATTCCTTGAGCGCCTGGTCATGGTCTTCACGACCGGCCAGGGCCATTTCCTTAAGCACGAACGGGTGGCAGCGGATCGCGCCCTGGCCAAAGATCATCAGGTTGCGCGACAGGATATTCGCGCCTTCCACCGTAATGAAGATCGGCGCGCCTTGCCAGTTGCGGCCCAGGTAATTGTTGGGGCCCATGATGATGCCTTTGCCGCCATGCACATCCATGGCGTGGCTGATGCACTCGCGGCCGCGCTCGGTGAGGTGGTACTTGAGGATCGCCGACAACACCGAGGGTTTTTCGCCCAAGTCGACGGCATTGGCGGTGAGCATGCGTGCGCTGTCCATCAGCCAGGCGTTGCCGCCGATGCGCGCCAGGGCTTCCTGGATACCTTCAAAGGCCGACAGCGGCACGTTGAACTGCTCACGGACTTGAGCGTATTGGCCGGTGACCAAACTGGTGAACTTGGCCGCGCCGGTGCCGACCGCAGGCAGGGAGATCGAACGGCCGACCGACAGGCAGTTCATCAGCATCATCCAGCCCTTGCCGAGCATTTCCTGGCCACCGATAAGGAATTCCAGAGGGATGAACACGTCCTTGCCGGAGTTGGGGCCGTTCATGAACGCGGCGCCCAGCGGCAGGTGGCGACGGCCGATTTCGACGCCGGGGGTGTCGGTGGGGATCAGCGCCAGGCTGATGCCCAGGTCTTCTTCTTCGCCCAGCAAATGGTCCGGGTCATGGGCCTTGAAGGCCAGGCCGAGCAGGGTCGCGACCGGGCCGAGGGTGATGTAGCGTTTTTCCCAGTTCAGGCGCAGGCCAAGGGTTTCCTTGCCTTCCCATTCACCTTTGCAGATCACGCCGGTGTCGGGCATGGCGCCGGCGTCGGAGCCGGCCAGCGGGCCGGTGAGGGCGAAGCAGGGGATGTCGTCGCCACGGGCCAGGCGCGGCAGGTAGTGGTTGCGTTGTTCGTCGGTGCCGTAATGCAGCAGCAACTCGGCCGGGCCGAGGGAGTTGGGGACCATCACGGTGGAGGCGAGGTCGCCGCTGCGGGTGGCGAGTTTCATCGCGACCTGGGAGTGGGCATACGCCGAGAACCCCTTGCCGCCATACTCCTTGGGGATGATCAGGGCGAAGAAACCGTGGGTCTTGATGTGCTCCCAGGCAGCGGGCGGCAAATCCATGGCCTGGCCGATTTCCCAGTCGCTGACCATCGCGCAGAGCTCTTCGGCAGGGCCGTCGATAAACGCTTGTTCTTCTTCGGTCAGTTGCACCTTGGGGTAGGCCAGCAACTTGTCCCAGTCGGGGCGACCGCTGAACAGTTCGCCGTCCCACCACACGGTGCCGGCGTCGATGGCGTCGCGCTCGGTCTCGGACATCGGCGGCAGGACTTTCTGGAACCAGCTGAACAGCGGCTTGGTGAAGTATTGGCGGCGCAGGTCGGGCAGCAACAGGGGCACGGCCACGGCGGCGATCAGCACCCAGAGGATGACCAGCAGCCAACCCGGTGCATGGCTCCAGGCCCCCATCGCCAGCAGGTAGACGGCAACCACGCCCAGCGCAGGCAGGGGCGCGGTGCGGCGGTGTGCCAGGTAGGCAATGCCGACCACCAGAACCAGTATCCACAACAACAGCATATTCAATCCTCCGTGAAACCAAGGGCGAAACCACCATGGAGCTTAGTCGGCATCCGAAAAAGCGCGGTAGCGAGGGTGTAACGAGTTGTGCTGGCGCACGCCGACATTTGGCCGAATCGTCGTTATCTCCACGGCAGACCTGTCGTTAGACTCAAGGCTTCCCTTGGAGATAAAGCTCATGGATACGTACCTGAGTCCCAGCCGCTTCATCGATAGTGACCACCTTGCGGTGGTGGAGTTCGCCGAAAAACATCGCGGAACCCGCCCGGATTTAAGTGACCAGGCGGTCAGTCTTTACTACGCCGTGCGTGAGGCGATTCGCTACAACCCGTACACCTTCAGCCGTGACCCGAACACCCTCAGTGCCAGCTTTGCCCTGGCCACCGGCGAGAGCTACTGCGTGCCCAAGGCCACCTTATTGGCCGCCTGCGCTCGCCATTGCGGGATCCCGGCGCGCATCGGCCTGGCGGATGTGCGCAATCATTTGTCGACACCGCGCCTGCTCGCGCTGCTTAAAAGTGATGTGTTCGCCATGCATGGCTATACCGAGTTGTACCTGCACGGTCGCTGGGTCAAGGCCACGCCGGCGTTCAACAGCCAACTGTGCGAGTTGTTCGACGTGCCGCCGCTGGCGTTCGATGGGGTTAACGACAGCGTGTTCCACGCCTTCAACCGCCAGGGGCGGCGCTCGATGGAATACGTGCTGGACCACGGCCAGTTCAGCGATGTGCCCGAAGCGTTTTTCTTCGCGCATATTCAGCAGTGTTACCCGCACCTGTTTGTCGGCGACATGCCGATCTCGCTGAAGGACATGCACAGCGACATGCAGAGCGATTTAAGCCGCGCGTGAACCGGCGTATGCTGCTGCGTTCATCAAGCCATGTTCATCAACGATAAGGCGCGGTCATGCTGAAAATCTGGGGTCGTAAAAATTCATCAAACGTCAGGAAGGCACTGTGGTGCGCCGAGGAGCTCGGCCTGGACTATGAGGCAATTGATGCGGGCGGAGCTTTTGGTGTGGTCGACACCCCGCAATACCGGGCCTTGAACCCCAATGGCCGGGTGCCGATGATCGAAGACGGCGACTTTGTGTTGTGGGAATCCAACACCATCGTGCGTTACCTGTGCGCCAAGAGCGCGTCGGATTTTTACCCTGATGATCTGCAAGCCCGGGCCAGCGCCGAGAAGTGGATGGACTGGACCACGTCCACCCTCGCCGATCCGTTCAAGGCGGTGTTTTGGGGCATCCTGCGCACCCCGGCAGAAAAACAGAACTGGGACAGCATCAACGCCGGGCGCCAAGCCTGCATCGATGCGCTTAACACCGTCGACCAGGCACTCGCCGAGCAACCCTACCTGTCCGGCGAGCATTTCGGCATGGGCGACATCCCCTTGGGTTGCTTTGCCTACGCCTGGTTCGAGATGCCCATCGAGCGCCCGGCAATGCCCCATCTAGAGGCCTGGTACCAGCGCCTTAAAGACCGCCCGGCCTACCGCAAGGCCGTGATGACCGCGTTGACTTAATACTGACTATTAATACAGGTGACTGTACTTGTGCGGCGCGGGCAAGCACCATGCTTGTCATGCGCCGCCGTTGAACTACGTGCGCTGCGCGCTTATCTACTCTTTCTATTCCCTTCTCTGGTGCGTAATCCGATATGAGTTCCGCTCTGTCCATCCGGCAGCTAACCAAAACCTACGGCAACGGTTTCCAGGCCCTGAGTGGTATCGATCTGGACGTTGCCGAAGGTGACTTCTTCGCCTTGCTCGGTCCCAACGGTGCCGGCAAATCCACCACCATCGGCATCCTCTCCACCCTGGTCAACAAAACCAGCGGCTCGGTGAATATCTTTGGCCATGACCTGGACAAATCCCCTGCGGCGCTCAAGCGCTCCATCGGCGTGGTGCCCCAGGAATTCAACTTCAACCAGTTTGAAAAGACCTTCGACATCGTCGTGACCCAGGCGGGCTACTACGGCATCCCGGCGAAAATCGCCAAGGAGCGTGCCGAGCAGTACCTGACTCAGTTGGGCCTGTGGGACAAGCGTGACGTGCCGTCGCGTTCGTTGTCGGGCGGCATGAAGCGCCGCCTGATGATCGCCCGCGCGCTGGTGCATGAACCGCGTCTGCTGATCCTCGATGAGCCAACGGCCGGTGTGGACATCGAGCTGCGCCGTTCGATGTGGACCTTCCTCACCGAGCTGAACGAGAAGGGCATCACCATCATCCTCACCACCCATTACCTGGAAGAGGCTGAGCAGCTGTGCCGCAACATCGGCATCATCGACCACGGCACCATTGTCGAGAACACCAGCATGCGCAACCTGCTGGGCCAGCTGCATGTGGAAACTTTCCTGCTGGACCTGAAAAACAACCTGTCGGTGGCGCCGCAACTGCTCGGCTACCCAAGCCGTCTGGTCGATGGCCACACCCTGGAAGTGCAGGTGGACAAGGCCATGGGCATCACCGCGTTGTTCACCCAGCTGGCGGCCCAGAGCATCGAAGTGCTGAGCCTGCGTAACAAAACCAATCGCCTTGAGGAGTTGTTCGTGTCCCTGGTGGAGAAAAATCTGGCGAAGGTGGCGGTATGAGTTCCGAACTGCAACCCAACCTCGTCGCGCTGCAGACCATTGTTTACCGCGAAGTGAAGCGCTTTACCCGGATCTGGCCGCAGACCCTGCTGCCGCCGGCGATCACCATGGTTTTGTACTTCGTGATCTTCGGTAACCTGATCGGCCGCCAAATTGGCGACATGGGTGGCTTCACCTACATGGAGTACATTGTGCCGGGCCTGATCATGATGTCGGTGATTACCAACTCCTACGGCAACGTGGTCTCGAGCTTTTTCGGCAGCAAGTTCCAGCGCTCCATCGAAGAACTGATGGTCTCGCCGGTGTCGCCGCACACCATCCTGATCGGCTACACCCTGGGCGGCGTGCTGCGCGGCTTGATGGTGGGTGTGATCGTGACCTTGCTGTCGCTGTTCTTCACCCACCTGCAGGTGCATCACCTGGGGGTCACCATTCTGGTGGTGGTACTGACGGCGACGATCTTCTCGTTGCTGGGGTTTATAAACGCCGTATTTGCACGCAACTTCGATGATATTTCGATCATCCCGACGTTCGTGCTGACGCCGCTGACTTACCTGGGCGGGGTGTTCTACTCCATCACCTTGCTGCCGCCGTTCTGGCAGACCGTGTCGCTGGCCAACCCGGTGTTGCACATGGTTAACGCCTTCCGCTACGGCATTCTGGGCGTGTCGGATATCAAAATCAGCGTGGCGATCACCTTCATGCTGGTGGCGACCGTGGTGCTGTATGTGGGATGCGCGCGGTTGCTGGTGAGTGGGCGCGGGATGCGTACCTAAGCAGCAGTCATACGCGGTCAAAATGTGGGAGCGGGCTTGCTCGCGAATACGCTAGGCCAGTCGACTGATTTGTTGACTGACACACCGCCTTCGCGAGCAAGCCCGCTCCCACATTTGGTTTTTGCAGAGGTTTTAACCTTTAAGTGCCAGCTCGATCAGTCCATGCAGCTCTTGCACCGTCAGCGGTTCGGTCGAAAACAAAATGCGAAACACCGTCGGCGCCGCCAGCAGGTTGATCAAATGGTCCACGCTCGGCGGCGTACTCTGTGGGTAACGATCGATAATCGTCTGAAACTGCCCACTCAGAATGCTCACGCAATAACCCGGTGTGATCATGCTCTGCAGGTCACGCATCATGTTGCGCCCTGGCTCCGAACTCATTTCATCCAGGTATTGCTCGGCCCAAGCGAGCAGATCACCGCGCAGGCTGCCGGTATTCGCCGGCTCGCTGTCGGGGCGCATGCGGGCCAGGGCCACATCGGCCAACAGCACCGATAAGTCGCCCCAGCGCCGGTAGATGGTCGAGGGCGTGACACCCGCGCGCGTTGCAATCATCGGCACGGTAACGCTGGAGCGCTCATGCACTTCGAGCAGTTCACGCACCGCCGAATGCACTGATTCCTGGACCCGGGCACTGCGGCCTCCCGGGCGAAGGCCTTCTTTTATCGCCATGCGTAAAACCTTAACACAAAGAATTTGCTTTAAGCGCTCGCCGGTAGCACACTGCGCAAAAGCAAAGTATTAGCTTTAGCGGAGTGTGCCCATGTCTCGCGTTATTTCTCAACGGTCCAGCCTCACGTTCCTGGTGATCACGGTGCTGACCTTCCTCGCCGCGTCCAGCGCGCCGACGCCGCTGTATCAGGTGTATCAGGAAAACCTGCATTTCTCCGCGACAATGCTCACGGTGATTTTCGGCGTGTACGCCGTCAGCCTGCTGGCGGCGTTGCTGACCGTGGGTTCGTTGTCGGATCACTTGGGGCGCAAGCCGGTGATTTTCGTCGCATTGCTGCTCAATATTGTGGCGATGCTGCTGTTTATCAACGCCGACAGCACCGCGCACCTGATTGCCGCCCGTGCGCTGCAAGGGTTCGCCACCGGCATGGCCACGGCAGTGCTGAGTGCGACCTTGCTCGACACTGACCGCGTGCGCGGCCCGATGCTTAATAGCCTGGCGCCCCTGTTGGGCATGGCCAGTGGCGGGCTGGGCAGTGGTCTATTGGTGGAGTTCGCGCCGCGTCCTACCCAATTGATCTACTTCACGCTGCTGGGATTGATGGTGTTGCAGGCGGCGTATGTGTGGCGTCTGGCGGAAACCGTCAGCCGTATTCCGGGCGCCTTGAAATCGCTGGCGCCGACCCTGCATGTGCCGCAGCAAGCGCGCCGCGCCCTCTGGCTGGTGATGCCGCTGAATGTGGCGGTGTGGGCGCTGGGCGGGTTCTTCTCATCCCTGGCGCCGTCGCTGGTCAAGGCTGCCACCGGTTCCACGTCGCACCTGATCGGCGGCGGCCTGGTAGCCGTCGTGACCTTGAGTGGCGCGGTGATGATCTACAGCGTGCGCGAGCGTGCGGCCGATAAAATCATGCGGCTGTCGGCAGGGCTGTTGGCCGTGGGCGTCGCGCTGCTGCTGGTGGCCGTCCACATGGGTATTTTGTGGCTGTTCTTTGTCGCCAGTGTGATTGCAGGTTTGGGTTTTGGCGGCGGCTTCATGGGCAGTGTGCGCAGTATCGTCGGGCTGGCGTTGCCCCACGAACGGGCCGGTTTGATGTCGGCGTTCTATGTCTTGAGCTACTTGGCGTTCTGCTTGCCGGCGCTGTTGGCGGGTTACCTGTGTCAGGTTTATGGCCTTATCGTCACCACTGAAGGCTATGGTGCTGCGCTGATGGTGCTGGCCCTGAGTGCCTTGGTCGGTTTGGTTGTGCAGGACTCGGTGCGGGCCAAGGCGGCGCTAGAGTGACGCCGTATATTGGCAAAGTAGATAACAGATAGAGATATTACCCGTTATATAGATATTCGATCAGGTTCTATGATGGCTTCAACCTCATGCGAGGAAGAGGATGACCATCATGACCTGCTCGACTATTCCCAGCTGCAAAGCCCCAAGCTACAAACCCTTGAGCCACCTGACCCGCCCACGGGAAGTGATTCGCCAGTTCACTCCCAACTGGTTCGCCGCGACCATGGGCACCGGCGTGCTGGCTCTGGCCTTGGCGCAACTACCATTCAGCCTGCCTGGTTTGCACGTCATTGCCGAAGGGCTGTGGCTGTTCACCATTGGCCTGTTTGTGCTGTTCAGCCTGTTGTACGCGGCACGCTGGGTGATGTTTTTCCACGAAGCGCGACGCATCTTCGGGCATTCCACCGTCTCGATGTTCTTCGGCACCATTCCCATGGGGCTGGCGACGATTCTCAACGGTTTGCTGCTGTTTGGCCTGCCGCGCTGGGGCAGCGAAGTGATCCCGCTGGCAGAAGCCTTATGGTGGCTGGACGTGGCGATGGCCCTGGCCTGCGGCGTGCTCATCCCGTTCATGATGTTCACTCGCCAGGAACACAGCATCGACCAGATGACCGCCGTCTGGCTGTTGCCGGTGGTGGCCGCCGAAGTCGCCGCCGCCAGCGGTGGCTTGCTGGCGCCGCACCTGGCCGACGCCCATGCGCAACTGGTGATGCTGGTGACCAGCTACGTGCTGTGGGCGTTTTCCCTGCCGGTGGCGTTCAGCATCCTGACCATCCTGATGTTGCGCATGGCCCTGCATAAACTGCCGCCTGCCAATATGGCCGCGTCGAGCTGGCTGGCCCTTGGCCCCATCGGCACCGGTGCGCTGGGCATGTTGTTGTTGGGCGGTGACGCACCGGCGATCTTCGCCGCCAATGGGTTGCCGGGTGTGGGCGAAATGGCCAATGGCCTGGGCGTGGTGGCCGGCATCACCCTGTGGGGCTTCGGTTTGTGGTGGATGCTGATTGCGGTGCTGATCACCCTGCGTTACCTGCGCGCCGGCATCCCGTTCAACCTCGGCTGGTGGGGGTTTACCTTCCCGCTGGGGGTGTACGCGTTGGCCACCCTGAAGCTGGCGAACCTGCTGCACCTGAGCTTTTTCAGCGTCTTTGGCAGCGTGCTGGTGCTGGCATTGACGCTGATGTGGCTGATCGTGGCCAAGCGCACCGTGCAGGGCGCCTATAAAGGTGAGCTTTTTGTTTCGCCATGCATTGCAGGACTAGCGAATAAGTAAGCGCGATTAGGTAAAGTCGTGGCCTGAGAAACTACACGCCTTCAGGCCACGCAGGAACACGGACGATGAGCCACCCCTCACAATTCACCTTGCTGCGCACACGGCGCTTTCTGCCGTTTTTCATCACCCAGTTACTGGGCGCGTTCAACGACAACATCTTCAAGCAATCGCTGATCCTGGCGATTCTCTACAAGCTCACCATTGAGGGCGACCGCTCCATCTGGGTCAACCTGTGCGCCTTGCTGTTTATCCTGCCGTTCTTCCTGTTCTCGGCGCTGGCCGGGCAGTTTGGCGAGAAATTCAACAAGGACGCGCTGATCCGCGCGATCAAGATCGGCGAGATCGTGATCATGGCCGTGGGCGCCACGGGCTTTCTGTTCAACCACCTGGAGCTGATGCTGCTGGCGCTGTTTGCCATGGGCACGCATTCGGCGCTGTTCGGCCCGGTGAAGTACTCGATCATGCCCCAGGCGCTGCACGACGATGAGCTGGTGGGCGGCAACGGGCTGGTGGAAATGGGCACGTTCCTGGCGATCCTGGCCGGCACCATCGGCGCCGGGATCATCATGTCGTCGAGCAACTACGCGCCCTTGGTGGCGGTGGCGATTGTCGGCGTGGCGGTGCTCGGCTACCTGGCCAGTCGCAGCATTCCGCGGGCGGCGGCGTCCACGCCCGAGCTGCGCCTGAACTGGAATATCTTCAGCGAATCCTGGGCAACCTTGCGCCTGGGCCTGGGGCAGACGCCGGCGGTGTCGCGCTCGATTGTCGGCAACTCGTGGTTCTGGTTTGTCGGCGCGATCTACCTGACGCAGATCCCGGCCTACGCCAAGGAATGGTTGTACGGCGATGAAACCGTGGTGACGCTGATCCTCACGGTGTTTTCGGTGGGTATCGCCGTCGGTTCGATGCTCTGCGAAAAGCTCTCGGGCCGTAAGGTCGAGATCGGCCTGGTGCCGTTTGGCTCGTTTGGCCTGACGGTGTTCGGCCTGCTGCTGTGGTGGCACTCCGGCGGTTTCCCGCAGTCACCCCAGGAACATAGCTGGCTGGCGGTGCTCAGCTACGGTCAGGCGTGGTGGGTGTTGTTCGATATCCTTGGCCTGGGTGTATTCGGTGGTTTCTATATCGTGCCGCTCTACGCGCTGATCCAGTCGCGCACGGCCGAAAACGAGCGCGCGCGAGTCATCGCGGCCAACAATATTCTCAACGCGTTGTTCATGGTGGTCTCGGCCATCGTCTCGATCCTGCTGCTGAGCGTGGCCAAGCTGTCGATCCCCGAGTTGTTCCTGGTGGTGTCGCTGCTCAATATTGCGGTCAACACCTACATCTTCAAAATCGTCCCCGAGTTCACCATGCGTTTCATGATCTGGCTGCTCAGCCATTCCATGTACCGCGTGGAGCATCGCAACCTTGAGCTGATTCCGGATGAAGGCGCGGCGCTGCTGGTGTGCAACCATGTGTCGTTTGTCGATGCATTGTTGATTGGCGGCGCGGTACGTCGGCCAATTCGCTTTGTGATGTACTACAAGATCTACCGTTTGCCGGTGCTGAACTTTATCTTCCGCACGGCCGGGGCGATTCCGATTGCCGGGCGCCATGAAGATATCCAGATCTACGAAAAGGCCTTCACACGGATTGCCCAGTACCTGAAGGACGGGGAGTTGGTGTGCATCTTCCCTGAAGGCAAACTGACCGCCGATGGCGAGATGAATGAGTTCCGTGGCGGGCTGACGCGGATTCTGGAGGAGACGCCGGTGCCGGTGATTCCGATGGCGTTGCAGGGGTTGTGGGGGAGCTTTTTCAGTCGTGATCCGAACAAGGGGATCTTTCATCGGATCTGGTCGCGGGTGGTGTTGGTGGCCGGTGAGCCGGTTGCACTGGAGGCCGCGACGCCTGAGCAGTTGCAGGCGCGGGTAGGGGTGTTGCGCGGGAGTGTCAGGTAGTTAGTTGCTGGCCGTAAGGGCCTCGTCGCAGGCAAGCCGGCTCCCACCTTTGAACGGTGAATACAGTCCAATGTGGGAGCTGGCTTGCCTGCGATAACGGTAGTGGCCTAAGTGCTGATCTTGAGCCCAACCAACCCGCAAATAATCAACGCCACACTCGCCAGCCGAAACAACGCCATGGACTCGCCAAACAGGATAATCCCGGCGATCACCGTGCCCACTGCACCCACACCGGTCCAGATGGCATAGGCGGTGCCCAGCGGCAGCTCCTTCATGGCCAGGCCCAACAGGCCGAGGCTGATGGCCATGGCGGCAATCGTCAGGGCAGTCGGCAGCGGCTTGCTGAAGCCATCGGTGTACTTCAGGCCCACCGCCCAGCCGACCTCGAACAGCCCGGCAAAAAACAGAATGATCCAGGACATGTTGATCTCCCCTTTATAGCTGGGGTCGTCCCCGGATTAAGCGCTTGAGAGCGTCGCGAGGTCGTCCCCGCGAAGCTCGGTAGAGTGCCGAAAATTGATCGGGCGATCAAGTTTGTGGCGTGTTCTCCAGGGCGCGGCGGTCCTCTTTTTCGCTCATACGGCGAAAGTACGTCGACAGCAATGCCCCGGAAATATTGTGCCACACGCTGAACAGCGCGCTCGGCACCGCCGCCAACGGCGAAAAGTGCGCACTGGCCAGTGCGGCGCCCAGCCCGGAGTTCTGCATGCCCACTTCCAGGGCCAGGGATTTACGCTGCGCCAACGGCAGTTTGAACAGGCGGCCGGTGAAGTAGCCGAGCAGATAACCGAAGCTGTTGTGCAGCATCACCACGGCCATGATCAACAGGCCGGATTCGGCGATCTTCGCCTGGCTCGCCGCAACCACCGCCGCGACGATGATCACGATGCTCACCACCGACACCAGCGGCAGCACGTCTACCGCATGGCGGACGCGCTCACCCAGCACGCGCTGCGCCACCACGCCCAGCACGATCGGCAGCAACACCACTTGCAGGATCGACCAGAACAACTCCATGAACGACACCGGCAGCCAGGCCGAGGCCAGCAGCCAGATCAACGCCGGCGTCAGCAGCGGGGCGAGGAGGGTGGTGACGGCGGCGATGGCCACCGACAGCGCCAGGTCACCGCGTGCCAGCCAGGTCATGACGTTGGATGAAGTGCCGCTTGGGCAGCACCCGACCAGGATCACGCCGACGGCGATTTCCGGCGGCAGGTGGAACGCCTGGCACAGCAGCCAGGCCACGCCCGGCATGATTACAAAATGCGCAACCACGCCGAGGGCCACGCGCCAGGGATGGCGGGCGACTTCGGCGAAGTCTTCCAGTTTCAAGGTCAGCCCCATGCCGAACATCACCAGGCCCAGCAGCGGCACGATGGCGCCCTTGAGACCAATGAACCAGCCGGGCTCAAGGAAGGCGAGCACCGCGAAAATCAACACCCAGTAGGCGAAGGTATTGCCGACGAAGCGGCTCAAGGCGGCGAGTGCACGCATGGGGGGATGTCCTTGTTATTAGTTAAGTTCGGTAGCGCTAAAGTCTGCTTGGAAACCCAATCAAATGTGGGAGCGGGCTTGCTCGCGAATGCGGTGTGTCAGTCAATATATCGGGTGACTGATCCACCGCATTCGCGAGCAAGCCCGCTCCCACATTTTGATCTTCACATGGCTTAGATGCCTTGTGGAGTCTCTTCGCCGCCGAGCGCTTCAACCAACGCCGGCAGGAACTCGCCAAACGTCAGCATCATCAGGGTAAAGCTGGCATCCAGTTGGCCCAATGCCTCGTCACCGCCGTCCTGTTCAGCCTGGTCTTGCAACAGGTCTTCGAACTTCAGGCGCTTGACGGTCATTTTGTCGTCGAGCATGAAGGACAACTTGTCCTGCCAGGCCAGGGACAATTGCGTCACGACTTTGCCGGTGGTCAGGTGCAGTTGGATCTCTTCGCCGGTCAGGTCCTGGCGCTTGCAGCGCACGATGCCGCCGTCTTCGTGGGTGTCGCGCAGTTCGCATTCGTCGAGGACGAAGAAGTCATCGGCCGGCTTCTGCGTGGTGACCCAGTCGGTCATGATCGCCGTGGGTGCGGTTTTAACCGTCAGCGGGCGTACCGGCAGGGTGGCGATCACTTCACGCAGGGTCGACAGCAGGTCTTCGGCGCGCTTGGGGCTGGCCGAGTTGACCAGGATCAGGCCCTGTTTCGGCGCAATGGCGGCGAAAGTCGACGAGCGACGGATAAAGGCACGCGGCAGGAAGGCCTGGATGATTTCATCCTTGATCTGGTCGCGTTCCTTCTTATAGACCTTGCGCATTTGCTCGGCCTCGATCTCTTCGACTTTCTCTTTCAGCGCGTCACGCACCACGCTGCCCGGCAGGATGCGTTCTTCCTTGCGCGCAGCGATCAGCAGGAAGTCACCGCTGATATGCACCAGGGGAGCGTCTTCACCTTTACCAAAAGGCGCGACGAAACCGTAAGTGGTCAACTCCTGGCTTGCACACGGGCGCGCCAGTTTGGTGGCCATGGCCGCTTCCAACGCCTCGGCATCAACAGGCAGATCTTGGGTCAGGCGATAGATAAGCAGGTTCTTGAACCACATGGGGTGAGTCTCTCCTTTATACAAAGGGGGGCATTATTCTCTTGATCCGGGCTGAGGCCAACCCTGCCTAAGCCATTGGAAGGGCTGAAAAAAAAGATTTAAGAAAGTGCTTGCCAGACTTAGGGTCGCTCCGTAGAATGCGCGCCACACCGAAGCGAAGGGTGATTAGCTCAGCTGGGAGAGCGTCTGCCTTACAAGCAGAATGTCGGCGGTTCGATCCCGTCATCACCCACCATTCGTTTCAAGTGTTACGCGCAGCGGTAGTTCAGTCGGTTAGAATACCGGCCTGTCACGCCGGGGGTCGCGGGTTCGAGTCCCGTCCGCTGCGCCATATTCGGTCACCTGGAACACTGAACGCCAGGTCACCACAGAAAGCCCGCTCATTGAGCGGGCTTTTTGCTGTCCGGGGTTTGTAAAACCGAAAAAACGCCGCCGATCATTTCCGATGATCGGCGGCGTTTTTTATGGGACGATCAGAAATCCCAACGCGTTGTCACCATCACGTTGCGCGGCTCACCATACGCGGCGGAGTTATAGAAACCGATATTGGTGTAGTAGGACTTGTCGAAGATATTGTTGAGGTTCAGCGTCGCCGACAGGTTCTTGGTGACCTGGTAGCGGGTCATCAGGTCCACCAGCCAATAAGCGTCCTGGGAGAACTCTTCATAACCCTTGTGCGGGTTGTTGTAGATATCCTGCCAGCCCACGCTTTGCCAGCGCACGCCGCCGCCGACGGTGAGCTTGTCCAGGTTGCCCTTGAGTTTATAGGTGGTGTACAGCTTGACCTGGTCCTCGGGCTCGAAGGTGGAGATCTTCACGTCCTTGTCATCGCGCACGACCTTGTGGGTGTACCCTGCCTGCAACTGCCAGCCTGGCGCAATCTCGCCGGACACTTCCACTTCGTAGCCCTTGGTCACCGCCTTGCTGCTTTTATAAGCGTAGTTGGACGGTATCGGCGTCTGGTTGTTGTACTCGTCGTCGGAGAGCGCACGGTTGGATTCGTGGATTTCAAAGTAGGCGGCGCTGGCGTTCAGGCGGCCGTCGAGGAAGTCGGCTTTGAGGCCAAATTCCCAGTTCTGGCCCTCGTCCGGTTCAAGCAGCTTGTTCTCGCGGTCGCGGTTGTAGTTTTCCTGGGGCATGAAAATATCGGTGTAGCTGGCGTAGACCGAGTAGGTGTGGTTCAAGTCATAAATGGCGCCCACATACGGCACGAAACGCCCGGACTCGCGGTAGCTCGGGTTATTGCCGGTGACCTGGTAGTTGACCACGCGCCCGCCCAGCAGCAGCTTGAGGTCGTCGGCGAGGTTCAAGCGCGTGGTGACATAGGCGCCGGTCTGGCGCACGGTGTCGTCGATCAGTGATTGCGCGCTGCCCCAATCCGGGATCGTGGCGTGGCCGCGCCAGTGGTTGAAGTCGACGGTATTGGTGGCCAGGTTCCAGTAACCCTTGCCTTTCCACTGCGATGCGCTGATGGAGCCGCCCAGTACCAACTCATGCTCGCGCCCGCCGAGGCTGAACGGGCCGCTCACATACAGGTCGGCCGAGTCGCTGACGGTGTCACCGGTGTATTTGCCGGAGGTGAGGTTGGCCGTGCCGTCGGGCTGTGGCTGGTCGCCCTGGATCGAGCCCATCAGCGCGTGGTAGCCGTTGATCTTGTGATCGAGTTGCAGCTTGCCGACCCAGCCATTACCCAGGTCGTGTTCAAGCATGGCGAACACGGTGCGGGTGTATTGCTCCCAACTGCTCCAGTTGGCGGCGTTGTTGAACGAGCGCTTGACGCTGTTGCGTTCGCCCTGAGAGTTGATCAGCGGAAAGCTGCCGGACCACGACGAGGCGGTCGGCAACGTGTCCTGATAGTCGCCGCCCACGGTCAGCAAGGTGTCGGGTGACAGGTCGAACTCCATGATGCCGTAGTACGTCGGGCTCTTGCGCGAGTAGCGGTCCATGAACGAGCGCTTGTCTTGATAGGCCGCGACGGCTCGGCCGCGCACATTGCCGTTGTCGGTCATCGGGCCGCTCACGTCCAGTTCGCTGCGGTAGTTGTCCCACGAGCCGGCACCGAGGGTGGCGTGGCCCTGGAAATCGGCGGTGGGTTTTTTGCGCACCAGGTTGATCGTCGCACCCAGTGAGCCGGCGCCGGTGAGCAGGCCGGTGGCGCCTTTGAGCACTTCTACGCGGTCGTAGATCGCCATGTCGCTGAGGGTGTTGCCCGCCGAGTAGGCGACGTTGCGCGCGGTCGAAGGAATGCCGTCGTACTGGAAGTTATTGATGGAAAAGCCGCGCGCGTAATAGTTGCTGCGCTCGGTGTCGAAGGCCGACACGGTGATGCCTGGAGTATGGCGCATCACGTCGTCGACGTTGTTCAGGCCGAAGTCATCCATGTGTTGGCGGGTGACCACGCTCACCGATTGCGGGGTCTGTTTGGGCGTCAGTATCAACCGCGTCGAGGTGGCGATCGTACCGGGCGTGTAGGAACCGGTGCCTTCGGTGACGTTACCCAGTTGGGTGGCAGTCACCTCGGTGGGGCCTAGCTCCATGGTGTCGCTGCTGGCCGTCGCAATGGCCTGCAGCGCGTACCCTTGGGCAACCTTAACGGCACGATAGCCACTGCCTTGCAGCAATCGGTCAAAGCCGTCCTGGGTGGCAAAGTTGCCCTTCAACCCGGGGCTTTGCAGGCCTTCGAGTGCCTGGGGCTGGAACACAATCGCCACGGAGGTTTGCTGGGCAAAGCGGTTGAGCGAAGTGCCCAGCGGCCCGGCGGGAATGTCGTAGGCTTGGGCGGCGACGTTGACGGTGTCCGCCTGTGCCAGGTGAGTACTCAGGGTGGGCGCGGCAAATATCGCCAGGGAAAGCGGCGCGCTTTTCAGCAGGCCAAAACGCCCGCGTGGGTCAGAAGGGGTGTGCATGGTCAGGGCAATCCTTTACGTGTCGAATTACCTTGCTTGACGGGCAACCCCGAAAAAACCGGAAGCAAATGCGAATAATTATTTATTGGGCGCTGGTTCAGGGCTCACGACCATCAGCCAGGCGGTGTAGTGGCGAACCTTGATCGGCAGGGTCTGCGCCAGCAATTGCAGGGCTTGATCGCTGTCATCCAGCGGAACGACTGCCGACACCCGCAGGTTTTGCAGGCTGGCGCGATCAAATTGCAGATAGCCGGCTCGATGGCGGGCGATTTCATCCAGTACTTCGGGCAACGGCCGGTTTTCCACCACCAACTGATGACGGCGCCAGGCTTCGTTGACGCTGGCCGGGTCGATGCGGCCGCTCAGGCGCACTGCGTTCGAACTCATCAGCGCCTGCGAGCCGGCGTCCACTTCCACGGTCTCCTGGGCATTCGTGCTGTGCGCCGCCACGCGCGACTGCAACATGCTCAGTACGGTCACGTCACCCTCACGCTTGACCACAAACCGCGTGCCTAGGGCACGCAGCGTGCCTTGCGGAGTCTGCACGATAAAGGGCCGTGCGCTGTCATGAGCCACTTCCACCAGGATCTCGCCTTGCAGCAGTTCAATCCGGCGCTGCTGTTGATCGAAATGCAGGTTCGCCGCGCTGATGCCGTTCAGGGTGAGTGTCGAGCCGTCCGCCAGTTGCAGGGTTTGCCACTGCCCGGGGCCGTTACGCACATCGGCCATCCACCGTTGTGGATAAGGGCTGACGAGCAGCGCCGCCGCAGGAATCGCCAGGCTGCACGCGAGCAGCAGGGCGCGTACCGCGTTTTTGCCGCGCCGCGGTTTTGGTTGAGCAAATGCTGCGTTGAGTGCCGCCCGCGCCGGTGATTTCTCCGCACGCAACGCCTGCATTCGGGTAATCACGGCCTCCATACGCGCAGCGGCTGCGGCGTATTGCGGGCCTTGTTGCTTCCAGCGCTCGAACGCCATGCGCTGGGCTTCGCTCAAGTCCCCTTCGTGCAGGCGCAGCAGCCATTGAGCGGCTTGTTCTTCGATCTGTTGGTGGGTGTCAGGCATGCGCGGGTCAGGTGTCCATGCTATGGCTGCAATGCACCAGTGCCTGGATCAGGTATTTGCGTACGGTGCGTTCCGACAGCTTGAGCTGGCGGGCGATTTGTTGTTGGGTCAGCTCTTCCAGGTAATACAGCACAAATGCCTGGCGCGAGTAGTCGTGCATGCCTTCCAGAATAAACGCGATGTGCTCAAGGGCTTCCAGGGTAGTGTGGATTTGCTCCGGCGACTGAAACCCTTCCAACGCGTCTACCGTGAGCGCCAACTCTTGCAGGTAAGCCTGCTCAATCTGCTTACGCCGCGCCTGATCGATCAGCAGGCGTCGAGCCGTTGTACTTAAATAAGCACGCGGTTCACGAATGCTTGCCACGGATTCGCGGGTATTGAGGATTCGCGCAAACGTGTCCTGCGCCAGATCGGCTGCGTTTTGGCGGCAACCGAGTTTGCGCCGCAACCAACTGAGCAGCCAGCCGTGATGCTCACTGTAGAGCAGGGTTATTTCCCGTTGGAATGGCGGTTCACCCACAGACATTGGCGCGGCTCAGGTGTTATTGAGAATGGTTTTTAATTGTGCCGCCAAGCAGCGTATAAACGCAATAGACTCGCATTTGGGGGCTTGAGGCCCCGTTTTTCGGGGCGCGGAGGGCACCAGAGAAATTATTTTAAATAAATTGCATTTAAATCAAGACATTGCAGATTTTTGGTGTATTATGCCGCCCACACCGAAGCGAAGGGTGATTAGCTCAGCTGGGAGAGCGTCTGCCTTACAAGCAGAATGTCGGCGGTTCGATCCCGTCATCACCCACCATTCGTTTCAAGTGTTACGCGCAGCGGTAGTTCAGTCGGTTAGAATACCGGCCTGTCACGCCGGGGGTCGCGGGTTCGAGTCCCGTCCGCTGCGCCATATTTGGTCACCTGGAACACTGAACGCCAGGTCACCGCAAGAAGCCCGCTCATTGAGCGGGCTTTTTTTTGCCAAAAATTAAGTTAGCTCTCCAGCCTTCCTGATGGCTACGCTAGTGACACAGCATTATCTGCAGGTGTTCTACCGATTGTTATTTCTTTGTAATGATATCGCTCATTTGAACGCCATCCGCACGCACTTTGAAATCAGGTTCTGAAGGATCTGCGGGATTGTAGACGCTCCAGTACCTTACATAGGATGCTCCATCCGCTGCCTTTTGAATATCTAAGTGGGGGGTTCCGCCAGTAAATGTTCCATTGTAAAGTTTTTGGGAAAATTCACTGATATCTATTTTGTCCGTACCGCTTTTAAAGTGATGGAGGATATCGGTATCTCGGGGCGTAGAGTCCCATGAGTTGTTAAAAACAACCGTATTTTGGCCACTGCCTAAAATAATTGAATTGGTGACGGTGCTCGCAATAATCTTGTTGGTGCCCGAACCTGTTGCAACGTCTTCAATGTGCGTACCGCGGGTAATGGCGACGTTATTCGTGAACCCGCCAATGCTGGAGAAAGTGCCGTGATTCAAGTTGATGTGTTGATCGTGTGTATCTTTATCTGCCAGCAGCGTTTCGTGACCGTCCCCGCTGGCTATCGTAAATGTGACGGCCGTATCACTTTGAGTAATAAAGTTTGCATCGTATTCTGTTTCCAGTGATTTGTCTCGGCTCTCACTATTAGCGCCGTACCTTAGTTGTAGTGCGGCCATATCATGCAGTTGGGCTCGCGTTACGTAATTGCCCTGAAAGTCGTGACCTGTTGCTGTTTCCGGCACAGAACTGAGAAGGCTGTAACCTTGAGAGTCTGTAGGGTTTGCAGGTTTATTGCTCTTATCGTCAGGATTCGGATGAGGCAAGCCCCGTGCATGCAGCAGAGCGTGAGCAAGCGCGTGGCCGCCGCGATTACGGCCGTTGGCCTTTAAATTGCGCGCATCGCCCCTGACATAGGCCTCAGCAGGTTCGTCCGGCTTATCTGGGTTATGTGGAGCGGAAGTGTTTTCCGGAAAGTTGACCTGAACCAGGTTTCTGCCGTTCGATGGGACCGGCGCGAAGTTACCAAAATTTATAGTGCCGTCAGGTTTTTCCAGTGTGCCTTTGTCATGGAATACCAAATTTGTTTCGTGGCTGATATCGATCATTTGATCAATAAGTTCCTGTTTCTGCTCGGCGCTCAGTTGTGAGTGGCCGGTGAGTCCCAGCTTTTTGAAGTAGCTGCCCGGGCCTGCAGAAAAGTCCACTTCGATATCTATTTTTCCGTTCCCGTCCTTGTCTATCCAGCGTGAAGATCGTGTGGCCAAATTATCGACACCGCTCCAGTAAGTATCAGCGGCAGGGCGCGTGTCGGGGTCAATGTGCGGGCTTGGTAGATTTTCCGTCGGAGTAACGGTCGGGGGCATCATTGGAACAGGAGGGTTAATGTTCATAATAATCACCTGGCAGCGAGCGGTATAGAATGGTTCGGTTGAACACAGCCAGTCTATGAAAAGGGTTTAGCGTTTTGGAAGATTCGAACCATTAGGAGATATTTCTTTGCGGTAGCGCCTGTTAGTGCAGTAGGCTCTATAAGTGGATTTGCTGATTTGGGAAAATTCCTATATCTAACGCGCGTGAGTTTAAGTTGGCCGGTCAAATAGAGCGTGTACTTTTGTCAGTGACTTTTAGTGATGCTTTGGATTGGGGCAGCGCTGAATATCCGTTCACTCCCATCAACCGATACCCCACCTGCAACTCGATAATAAAATGCTGCGGCTGCGCCGGGGCCGCCTCCAGTTTTTGCCGTAAGTGCGCCATGTGCACGCGCAAATAATGCGGGCGGTCGATGTAATCCAGCCCCCACACCTCCAGCAATAGCTGTGCGAATGAGGGCGTAGCCCAAGTAAGCGAACAGCTCCCCGGCACAAATGACGGGAGATCCCCAGAAAGTCTGGGGTTCGGCTGATTTCGATGCTCAGCTTATTTGGCTTTTTTTTTCTTTTCGCTGCGGGTGGCGAGGTGTTCGAAACAAAACGCGGCGGTGCCGAAGAGCGCAATCATTGACAGGACGACCATGCCCAAAGTTGAACTTTCCACGATGACTTCCTACGGTTTTTGGAGGTAGGAAGTGACGGTAGAGTTTGGGGCTTAGTTGTTCAATAGAGGCGACGTAATCGTTATGGGGAACTTCGGATTTATACGGATTTTTTATGGCCGGCTTGAAGTCGATCGTTCCCGCGCAGAGCGTGAGAACGATCATCACCTCACAAATTGCGGCTATGCCGATAATCGCTGACCGCCTCATACACCGCCTTGCGCAACCGGTTAATCCCGCCAATCGGCCGATGCGCCTCAAGCCCGAACCACGGGTTGAACGACTGATTATCACAGGCAAGATTCAACGCCGGCGTATCAAAATCCTGCGCAGGAATCCGTACTTTGGCCACGGTCTCATACGCCGCATCACTTTCTTTCCATTCGATACTGGTGTCTTCGATCGGCATGAACTTCTGCGGGTTCTGCCGCTGAATCTGCAACACGAAACACGCGGGCACGCGGTCGGTGGACAGCTGCTGGTTCAGCGCACTGCGCAGAAAGTTCGGCAGGTCCTGATTCTGCTTGGGCAGCACATACTCAGGGCAACTCTGTGGGTCAGGCGCTACACGAAACTTGGCATTTGCCGAGCCAAATTTGTAGGGTGAAACTGAAAAATACGTCGTTTGCGTCGGGCTCGCGGGTGCGGGCGCCAGGGTGGCCAGGGCGATAAACAGGTGACGCACTTGCCAACTGCGCGGGTCGGCCTTGGGGAAGAACGCCAGCACCTTTTTGCCGTCAGCCTGGGCGCCGATGTTCTGCGCGTATTCGGCCACATCACTGACAAAAAAGTTCGGGTGGCTGAACATCACGAAGTCTTGTTCGGTGCGCGTTTGTTGGTCGGCCATCAACTGTTTGCCCGGCACATCCAGCAGTTTGATCGCCATGCCCCGCGCATCGCGGATGCTGTCGAACTGCGGGTAGGCGTTGCCGTTGGACAAGCGCATCTGCGCCTGCCAGGTCTTGCCAGGTTCGGCGAACACGCCTTGGCGCAGCGCCGGGTCGAGGTCCGCCAGCACACTGACTTCGGCCTTGACACAGCCGTGGGCCTTGGCATGCGCGTCACGCAGGTAGCGCGTGCCTTCGCGATGCTGATCGACGATGCGCACCGCAGTCTGGATGATGCCTTGGGTCATGGCTGCTTCATCGGGCGGGATCTGTTCATCCGGCGACACCGGGCCGTTGTGTTGCCAGGCGAACCAGGCCGTGGCGGTCAGCCAGCCCAACAGCCCCAAACCCAGCAGCCACAGCAGGGTTTTACCGAGGAAGGCGCCCAGGCGCAGCCAGAGGCGTGCGAGCAGCGAACGTTGGTTGTATTGAGATCGGATAATCATGGCAGTGTTTGCTCCAGCGGGCCGCCCAGCACTTTTAGGTATTCCAGCAGCGCCCAGCGTTCCTGCGGCAGCAGGCCACGGCCGATCACGCCGTTGCCACGCTTGCCATCACGGAATTCGTGACCGCTGTTGTGGTTGCCGGTGATTTTTGTATCGAACAAAAATGCGTTGTTGAACGCAGCCGTTTCAAAGCCCAGATGACGCGGGTCGTAATTGAACGTGCCTTTGTAGAAGGTGGTGCTGCGTTCGTCCTGGGGCGAGAGCAATTGGTAGATCGTCGGCACCGAGCCGTTGTGCAGGAACGGTGGCGTTGCCCACACACCGGCCAGCGGCCGGGCCTTGTAGGCGCGTAATTCACGCACGCCGATGGGCAGGCCGAAACCGTCCAGGCCGGGGCGCTCGGCCGGGGTCACACCGGCGGCGCGGTAGGCGTGTGCTTCGACGAAGGCGGTGACGTAGGCCAGGCCCTGGGCCACGGAGAGGTTGTGCAGGTCCAGCGGTGCGGTGGGCGTTGGGTGCAGCTCGACATTGAGCCTGGCCAGTTCGGCAGGGTCCCACTGCAGGGCGCTGAGGTCATAGCGTTGCTCGGCGATATTGTTGGCGGTGCCGGGGTCGGTGCCGATGTAATCCACGGGCAGCATTTTCAGTTGCTGCACCGGGCGGCCGTTTTCCTGGGTGACGGCAGGCACATGGCAGCCGGCGCAGTTCTCGGCGAACAGCGCACGGCCTTGGGCGGCGAGGGGCTTGTCGATGGCGCCGAACAAGTCTTGCGGCCAGGTCGGCGGCTTGAGGCGTTGCAGGGTTTCTTCGATCCGGTTGAGGTCGCGCACGCGCACGCTGGAAGGGTAGCGGGCATCGCCCTGAAGGGGTTGGCCGGCTGCGTCGAAAAAGTCCAGGGTCGCACCCACGCCCAAGGCCTCGCCGATGTTACGTGCCATGGGCTGCTGGGCCGAGCCGTTCCATTGCACCCAGTCGAAGGTCCAGATATCCCACAGGTGCGGGTAGTCCACCGGCGCATTGGCGACCCGGTAGTTGGACGGCGAGATGGCGTCGCCAAAGCTGGCGTTGGCGATACGGCCAAACGCGTCCGTGCGGCCCGGACCTTCTTCGGTAGGGTAGAGGCCGCGGTGTGTGTCGTTCCAGGCGATTTTGAGGAACTGATTCAGCGACTGTTTGAAGTCCTGACGCAGTTGTTGCTTGCTGTGGTCGTCATAGTCGTGGCCGAGCACGTTGTGGGCGAAGCGATCGAACTTCCAGGGCAAGTAGTAGGTGGCGGCAAGGCTGGCCACCAAGGCCTGGCCAAAACTGCCACCGCGCAAGGTCGGTACGCTGGACGGCAGCACATGCTGGGCCGAGCCACCGTCGATGCGCAGCGCCTGGTTTTTGAAGTGCAGCTCGCCGGTGTGGCAGGCGGCGCAGGTGATGTCCAGGTATTGCACCTCGCTGTCGGCGTTCTGGTGCCGGGCGAAGCCTACGGGCAGGTTGCCGGGGTTTTGTGCGCTGGGCACTTGCTTGGGATCGACCAGAAAACCGAAGCGTGCGAGGTAGTCGGGCGTGGCAAAACGCTGGTCCGAAAACGGCAGTTCGAGGGCGGTGAACCAGTCGTAATGCAGGCCTTTTACTTGGGTGCCCTGGGGCGTGAAGTAGTAGGTCTGGCGATCGGCCTCGCTCCATTGTTCCTGATAGTGCACCTGCTCCACGGGCACGTAATCCGGCAGCTTGGGGTTGAGGGTGTAATAGAGCACCACGGCCAGCAGCAGGCCCAGGGCGAGCAGTATCAGGAGTAAAACACGGGGAAAAATGCGCAAGATGGCTATCCTTGTCTCGGCCTTGTCGAGTTGTAGGGTTCTTATGCCATTGCATCACGGGTGCGGCAAGTGGCCAGCAGCCTGGTTGCGAATGGTCCCGCGATCCTTCGCGGGCCCCTATAATGAATGAAAATGCTTTTAAACACGTGAACTTATCAGAAGTTTCCTGCTCAGATGCCGGTAGCCATTGGTCGTGGCCGCCTGATAAGCTCGCGACTTTACTCGAATGCCCTTTTGGCGCACGAACAAGGAAATAGCATGAAACAGCATCGGTTGGCGGCGGCGGTGGCCCTGGTTAGCCTGGTACTTGCGGGTTGTGATTCGCAGACCAGCGTAGAGCTGAAAACCCCGGCGCAGAAAGCTTCCTACGGCATCGGCCTGAACATGGGCAAAAGCCTTGCTCAAGAAGGCATGGATGACCTGGACTCCAAAGCGGTAGCCCAAGGCATCGAAGATGCCGTCGGCAAGAAAGAACAGAAGCTCAAAGACGACGAGCTGGTTGAAGCGTTTGCCGCACTGCAAAAGCGTGCTGAAGAGCGCATGACCAAAATGAGCGAAGAGTCGGCAACCGCCGGCAAGAAATTCCTCGAAGAAAACGCCAAGAAAGACGGCGTAGTCACCACCGCATCCGGTCTGCAATACAAGATCGTGAAGAAGGCCGATGGCGCTCAGCCCAAGCCGACCGACGTAGTGACTGTTCACTACACCGGCAAGCTCACCAACGGCACCACCTTTGACAGCTCCGTCGATCGCGGCAGCCCGATTGACCTGCCGGTCAGCGGCGTGATCCCGGGTTGGGTCGAAGGCCTGCAACTGATGCACGTGGGCGAGAAGGTCGAGTTGTACATCCCGTCCGACCTGGCCTACGGCGCACAGAGCCCGAGCCCGGCGATTCCAGCCAACTCCGTGCTGGTTTTCGACCTGGAGCTGCTGGCCATCAAGGACCCAGCCAAGGCTGAAGCCCCTGACGCACCTGCGGCCCCAGCTGCCAAGAAGTAATCGGCACCTGAACACACAACGCCCCGTTTTTACGGGGCGTTGTTGTTTCTGGCGTTTGCTGATCTGCGCCTTTGCAAATCCAATCGAACATCCCCAACCTGTAACAGTCTGATATAACACTCGAGCACGGGTAGCCGCACATCCATGCCAAGTCAATGAATTATTGGGTTTTTTTCATGTGCGCAAAAAACGCCCGATCTGACTGCAAGCCTTGTAGCCCGTGGCTTTCAGCCGATAAAACAGGCTCTGTTCACAAGGTTATCCACAATTTGTGTGGATAACCTTTTATGTCGCCTGGAACTGGAGTGACCGATGAAACCACCCTTCAACTTCACCCGCTTCCTGCCCATGGCCGCGCGCTTGCTCGGCCGTGGGCGCTTGCCGACCCTGCTGTTTGCCGTGGCCGCCAAAGGCTCAAGCCAGGGCAACCGGCTGGGTAAACTCAAGGATGATCTCAAATTGCTCCAGGCCCTGTGCCTGGCGTACTGGCGCGGTGAGTACCGAGCCATCAGCCCCAAGGCGCTGATCTCGGTAGTGGCGGGGCTGATGTACTTTCTCAGCCCGATTGACGCGATCCCGGACTTTATCCCGATGTTCGGCATGCTCGATGACATTGCCGTGTTGGCATGGGTCATGAAGACCCTGGACGGCGAACTGAGCGCGTTTCGCGCCTGGCGCGACGCCCAGCGCCCGGAAAAACTCGCCGTGGTTGAGCGGCTGCCTGCGACGCCTGCGCTGCTGGCCGAGGAAAACCCGCAAAAAAACTGAACACGCTTATATCCCCCTGCGACCTTTGTGGCTGTTAGGATTACACTTCTAAGGAAAGAACTTACTTAGTAAGTGTTGTTATCCTACGGGGCAGTCATGGATATTCAGATAATTTCACGCGATGGCGCACCCGAGTATGCGGTGTTGCCATGGGACCAGTACCAGGCGCTACTAAAAGCTGCCGGTCAGCAACAGCCTGTAGCCACCCCTTCTTCTACTACTCAGGTCGCGCCCGATCAGGCTTTGCGCCCGCTCGCGGACCTGCGCGGCCTGCGTGAGGCCAAGGGTTTGGCCATTGAAAGCCTGGCCCGAACCGTGGGCATCAGCCCTTCGTACCTCGGATTGATTGAAAGTGGTGAACGCCAGCCGGATGCCGCCATACGCCGCAGCCTGGCCTGGGAATTGGGCGTTGCAGGTTGGAGGGATGAATCTTGAGTCTTCGAATCAGTCGTCAACACTGGGATGGGTTACTCAACGAACTGGACCAGGCACGCCGGCAGCGCCATTTGCTCACCTACCGCGCGCTGCTGGAGCGCCTGCAATTTCCCACGCCGGCCATGCAAACCCTGGCCGCTGCCCTTGAGCACCTGGCGGCGCTGGACGCCAAGGCCGAGCAGCCTTTGCGCAGCTCGCTGGTGATCAGCCAGGGCGCCAGCCGCTTGCCGCGTACCGGTTTCTTTGAATGTGTGGAGCGCCTGGGGCGCTTCAGCGGGCCGTCCGACGGTGTGGCTGCTGCGTCCTGGCACGCTTCGGAAGTGGTGCGGGTGTTCGAGTACGAGTACCCGGAATCCGCCGAGGCCTAAGCGTGCAGGCTGTCCATGCTGTCGATCACATGGATGCTGTAACCGGCAATGTCTTTTGCCTGGTGCTTGGCTTGCGAGGCCAGCTCCGCCAGCTGGCTGGCATCCAGGTGCGCACAAGCCTGTGGATATAAATGCACCACGCCGATCGACAACGACAGCAAGGCGAATTCCTGGCGCGCGCCCTGGCGGTTCAACGCCACGAAGCAACCTGCGTCCAGGTGCTCGGCGCGGTAGAAACGTCGGCATTGGGTGTGGAAGTCATCCAGTAACTGGTTGAGCCGCTTGCGCCAATCCTGCGGGCCCAGCACCAGCAAAAAATCATCGCCGCCAATATGCCCGACAAAGTCGCGGCTGGGGTCGACCCGATCGTTCAGGCACTGTGCCAGGCACAACAACACCTCATCCCCACGCCCGTAGCCGTAGATATCGTTGAACGGCTTGAAGCTGTCGATATCCACGTAGCAGATCACCGACTCGCGCTGTTGTTGCAGCAACCGCGTCAGGCACTGCTGAATCGGCACATTGCCCGGCAGCAGCGTCAGCGGGTTGGCATAACGCGCCTGCTGGATCTTCAGCTCAGTGATCAACTTGAGCACATCGATCACCCGACCCAGGCCCAGGTAGTCACCGTTGAGGGTGATGATGAAGTCTTCCTCGATGCGTTGCCGCGCACGGCTGGTGAGCAGGCGGCTGACCTGTTGCAGGGATTGGCTCAACTCCACCGCCAGGAAGTCATCGCTCATCAAGCGACTGATGGGTTTGCGTGCGAACAGGTCGGTGGCGAACGGCTTGAGCAGCGCATCCGACAGCGAATGCCGGTGCACGATGCCGACCGGGTGACCGCGCCCATCCAGCACGGCCAGGGAGTTGAGGTTGGCCTGACGGCGGAAGGATTCGAGCACCTGGGCGGTGGCGGTGTCCTGATCCACCGCCGGTTGTTCGTTGAGCAAGGCGCTGAGGTCGCTGCCTTCTTCGCTGAGGGTGATATGGGTGTGGTCCTGCTTGGGCAGCATCAGGCGCGCTTCCTGGGGCGGTTGTTCCTGGGGGCGACAAAGCAGGTAGCCCTGGACCAGATCAACACCCATTTCGGTCAGCACCGCCAACTCCTCCGGCAACTCGATACCTTCGGCAATCACCTGGGCGCGGGATGCCTTGGCGATTTGCAGGATGGAGCCGACAAACTCGCGCTTGAGCGCATCCTGATGGATGCCGTCGATAAAGTGCCGGTCGATTTTCACGTAGTCCGGGCGCAGTTCCGACCACAAGCGCAGGCTCGAATACCCGGCGCCCAAGTCATCCAGGGCGATGGCAAACCCCATGTCGCGGTAATGGTGCAACGCGGTTTGCAACAGGTCGAAATCGTCGGTGGGTGTTTGCTCGGTGAGTTCGATCACCACCTGGCTTGGCGGGATGCCGAAGTCGCGCAACAACTGTAAGGTGCGGCCTGGTTGATGCGCCGTCTCCATCAAGGACTCCGGCGAGATATTCAGGAACAGCTTGCCCGGCAGCTTTTGCTCGCTGAAGCGTCGGCAGGCGCTTTCGCGGCAGGCCATTTCCAGCTCGCTGAGGCGCCCGGCATGGCTGGCCACGCTGAAAAGGGCGACGGGGGAGTGCAAGGGGCTGTTTGACGGGCCACGGCTGAGCGCTTCGTAGCCGAGGATACGCCGTTCGGACAGGCAAATGATCGGTTGGAACAGGCTGTGTAAACTGCCTTGAGCCAGGATTGAGCCCAATGCATTCAGCTGTTCGGTCATGGTCATGGCGATCTCGATCGAAAAAAAAGGACCGCAGGCTTAACGCCTGCGGCCCCTTTATTTCACGACAGAATGATGTCTATATGATGACACTCTGGGGAGCGTTCACATTAAATCGCCATCATTTACTGCTTGGCCACCTGTTTGCTGATTTTCAGGTAGTCCAGCAACACCCGGCCAGTCTCGGACAGGTAGGCGTCGTCTTCCGGCTTGGTTTTTTCCGGCTCGGCCGGCAGCGCATCTTCATCTTCTTTCTTCAGCTCTTTGAGCGGGTCTTCGCCTTTGGCCTTGCGGCGGGCGTTTTCCAGCACGAGCTGCTGATTTTCGATGCTGGTGTGCTGCGCACGGCGATCGACTTCGTTGAGGCTGACGGTTTTTTCTTCCATCAGCTTCTTGGCCAGGGCCAGCTTGTCGCGGATAAACACAAACTCGGCATCCTTGGCGGAGCGGGTCTCGTGGTCAGCCTTCAACTGCGTCAGGTACGGCTTGAACGGGTCCGAAGCCGGCTTGATCGCAGGGCGGATGGTGTCCCACTGCATTGCCTCAGGCAGCGCGCTTTCGCCGATTTCCTTGGTGTCGATGATCGACGGGAAATCCACATCCGGCAATACGCCCTGGTGCTGGGTGCTCTGCCCGGAAACCCGGTAAAACTTGGCAATGGTCAGCTTCAGTTCGCCATGGTTGAGCGGCTGAATGGTCTGCACGGTGCCTTTACCGAAGGTCTGGCCGCCGACGATCAACGCGCGGTGGTAGTCCTGCATGGCACCGGCGAAAATCTCCGAAGCCGAAGCCGAGAGGCGGTTGACCAGCAACGCCATCGGGCCTTTGTAGAACGCGCCCGGGTTCTCGTCTTCCAGCACGTCGACACGGCCGTCCGCGTTGCGAACCAGCACGGTCGGGCCTTTGTCGATAAACAGGCTGGTCAGCTCGGTGGCTTCCTGCAGGGAACCGCCGCCGTTGTTGCGCAGGTCGATGACCACGCCGTCGACTTTCTCTTTCTGCAGCTCAGTCAGGATTTTCTTCACGTCACGGGTGGTGGACTTGTAGTCCGGGTCACCGGCGCGGAACGCTTTGAAGTCCAGGTAGAACGCAGGAATCACCACGACGCCCAGTTTGTAGTCCTTGCCATCCTGCTTGAGGTTGAGGACTTGCTTCTGCACGGCCTGGTCTTCGAGCTTCACCGCTTCACGGGTGATGGACACGATCTTGCTGGTCTGGTCGTTCGGCGCATTGGTGTGCGGAATCACTTCCAGGCGCACCACGCTGCCTTTCGGCCCGCGGATCAGCTTGACCACTTCGTCCAGGCGCCAGCCGACCACGTCGACCATCTCTTTGTCGCCCTGGGCGACGCCGATGATCTTGTCGGCCGGAGCAACCTGCTTGGTCTTGTCGGCCGGACCTGCCGGCACCAGACGCACGATCTTGACCTGGTCATTGTCGCTTTGCAGGACGGCACCGATGCCTTCCAGCGACAGACTCATGTTGATATCAAAATTTTCGGCGTTATCTGGCGACAGATAATTGGTGTGCGGGTCGTAGGACATCGCGAAGGTGTTGATGTAGGCCTGGAAGATATCTTCGGCGCGGGTCTGATCCAGACGTGCCAGCTGATTCTTGTAGCGCTTGGTCAACAGCTCTTGAATGGCCTTGGGCTCTTTGCCGGCGATCTTCAGGCGCAGCACTTCGTCCTTGACGCGTTTGCGCCACAGGTCGTCGAGGGCGGCGGTGCTGGTCAGCCAGGGCGCGTCCTTGCGATCCACCAGAAGCGTTTCCTTCTGGGTGAAGTCGAGCTTGTCGACGCCTTTGTTCAGCTCACCCAAGGCGAAGTCCAGACGCGCTTTGACGCGATCCAGGTAGCGCTTGTAGATGGTGAACGCAGGCTGCAGGTCGCCGCTCTTGAGGAAGTCGTCGAACTGGGTCTTCCACTTGTCGAACTCAGCGATATCGCTGGCCAGGAAGTAGCTGCGCGACGGGTCCAGCAGCTTGAGGTAGCTGTCGTAGATGATCACCGAGCGCGCGTCGTCCAGCGGCGGCTTGCTGTAGTGATGGCGCTTGAGCAACTCGACGACGTTAAGGCTGGCAATCACCTCATCGCGATCAGGCTGAAGTTTGTCCCAGCTGTTGGCTGCGAACGTATTGGTCGACATCGACGCAAAGCCGAGACCAATGAAAAAAGCGAGGGCGGTACTGGGGAACAAATGCTTCATGCTGATTCGACGCGGGGGCAATTGATAACGCATATTAGGCCGTCTTTGAGGGAGCCGGTTCCATATGATCCGGTCGCATAATGCAAAAAGCCCGGCGCTACAGCTACGGGCTCAGTCCAGACTCACTATGGAGGCACTGTGAAAGCATTGCAAGGCGTTGAAGGTCATGTGGAGTGGATGGAAGAACCCAGTCCTACCTGCGATGTAGGCCAAGTCCGTATTCGTGTGGCGGCTGCGGGCCTTAATCGCGCCGATTTATTACAACGTGCGGGGCTCTATCCGCCACCTCCTGGCGCCAGCCAAGTGCTGGGCCTGGAGTGTTCCGGGGTCATCAGCGAAGTGGGCGCGGGTTCTTCCTGGCAAGTCGGCGACCGCGTTTGCGCGCTGCTGGCCGGGGGCGGCATGGCCGAAGAAGTGGTGGTGGATGCCCGTCATGTGCTGCCGGTGCCGGAAGGTTTGTCGTTGACCGAAGCGGCGGCGTTGCCCGAGGTGTACAGCACTGCGTGGCTGAATCTGTTCCAGTTGGCGGGCCTCAAGCCCGGTGAAAAAGTCTTGCTGCATGCCGGCGCCAGCGGCGTGGGCTCGGCGGCGATCCAGTTGTGCAAGGCGTTTGGCAGCCCGTGCTGGGTCAGCGTCGGCTCGGCAGAACGCCTGGCTTACTGCGAAGCACTCGGTGCCCAGGGCGGCGTGGTGCGTACCGACGGCATTGAAGGGCTGCGCGATTTCGGACCGTTCGACGTGATCCTCGACCCGGTCGGCGGCAATTATGCGGCGATGGATCTGAAGCTGTTGGCCCTCGATGGGCGCTGGGTATTGATCGGCTTGATGGGCGGCCGTGATGCGCAACTGGACCTGGCACAGGTGCTGGGCAAGCGCATCCAGCTGCTGGGTTCGACCCTGCGCAGCCGCAGCGATCAGTTCAAGGCAGACCTGTTCAGCGACTTGAGCCAGCATGTGTGGCCGCTGTTTGTTGAGGGGCGCTTGAGCCCGCAACTGGCCAAAACCTTCCCGATCAAGGATGCCGAGGCGGCGTTTGCCGAGCTTGCGACCAACCGGATTTCCGGCAAGTTGGTGTTGGTGATAGACGAGACCCTGGCCTGATCTCAAGTAGAAATACAACCACTGTGGGAGCTGGCTTGCCTGCGATAGCGGTGTATCAATGAAGAATGTTTCATCTGATGCACCGCTATCGCAGGCAAGCCAGCTCCCACAGTGGATTGAGTTTTCAATGCAAACGGTCAAACCCAATGGTGAATCGGCCAGCCAGCCTTTTCAGCATGCTCGCGCAACACCGGATCCGGGTTCACCACCTGCGGATGATCGACCTTCAGCAACAACGGCAAGTCATTGCGCGAATCCGAGTAAAAATACGCGTCTTCAAGGCTTTCACCTTCCTGCTCGAGCCATGCCAGCAACCGTGTGATCTTGCCTTCACGGTAAGTCAGCACGCCCACGGTCTTGCCGCTGTAGACGCCATGGCTGACGTCCAGGTCAATGCCCAGCACTTCATCAATCCCGATACGTGCCGCAATCGGCGTGACCAGGTGCGTGCCCGAGGCCGAGATCACCAGGATCCGGTCACCCTTCGCGCGGTGGCGGGCGATGGTCTTGGTGGCGTCGCTGTAGATCAGCGGCTCGATAATGTCCTCCACCCACGGTTCGACCAGATGCTCGATCTCTTCCGGCGTGCGCCCGATCATCGGCTCCAGGCTGAAGTCCATGAAGTCTTCCATGGCCAGCTCGCCGCGGCTGTAGGCGGCCATCAGTTCGTCGTTGCGGCGCATGAACGACGCGGGGTCCACCCAGCCCAGGCGGCCCATCTGTTCGCTCCACAAGGTGGCGCAGTCGCCGTGGATCAAGGTGTCGTCCAGATCAAAAATTACCAATGCCATCGGTCACGCTCTCTCAAATCAATCGTTGCGTCAGGCTACTTCACACAAGGCACTGGGGTCGATGGAAAGTGCCAGGCGCTGGCCATCCGGGTGCAGGTCGTCGGCCGAGCGGTTGAGCACGTCCACCACCAATTCCACGCCACGCGCTTCGATGCGATAGCGGATCACGTTGCCCAACAAACTGTGGCTGCGTACCAGCGCGTCGAGCTCACCGCTGCGGCTCAGCTCGATGGCTTCCGGGCGAATCGCGATGCGCCCGCTGATAGGCCGTTGCAACAACTGGCTGGCCTTGTCGGCGTCGAGCAGGTTGTAGTTGCCGATAAAACCGGCGGCAAATACATCCACGGGCGCAGTGTAAAGGGTCTCGGCATCACCGCTTTGTACGATCTTGCCCTGGTTCATAAGGAAAATGCGGTCTGACATGGTCAGCGCTTCTTCCTGGTCATGGGTCACGAAAATCGTGGTCAGGCCCAGCTCACGCTGGATCTGGCGGATCTGCTCGCGCAGGTGCTTGCGAATCCGTGCATCCAGCGCCGACAGCGGTTCATCCAGCAGCAACAGGCGTGGGCGCGTCACCAACGAGCGGGCGAGTGCCACACGCTGGCACTGGCCGCCGGACATCTGGTGCGGGTAGCGGCCGGCGAGGTCTTTGAGTTCCACCAGTTGCAGCACTTCCTGCACGCGCTTGTGGCTGTCGTCGGCGTTGACCTTCTGCATGCGCAGGCCGAAGGCGACGTTCTGTTCCACGGTCATGTTGGGGAACAGCGCATAGCTCTGGAACACCATGCCGATGTGCCGTTTCTGCGGGCTCAAGGGCACGATGTCCTGGCCATCCAGCAGGATCTTGCCGCTGTCCACCGAGGTCAACCCGGCGATGCAACGCAGCAGGGTCGACTTGCCGCAACCGGACGGGCCGAGCAGGGTGACGAATTCACCCTTGGCGATTTCGCAGTTGATATCACTGAATACCGGCGTGCCGGTGTAGGCTTTTTGCAGGTGTTGGACGCTGACGAAGCTCATTGGCTTTTGTCCTTGTTCAAGATATTGGCGGCCCAGGTCAGCACCAGCACAAAGAAGAAATAGGAGATGACGATGGCACTGGTGAAGTGGCCGCTCGTGTTGCGCATGTTGTTCAGGTACACCTGCAGGGTTTCGTAGCGGGTGCCCACCAGGATGTTGGCGAACACGAACTCACCGAACAGGAACGAGAACGACAGCAGCAGCGCCACCATCAGGCCTTTGCGCAGGTTTGGCAGCACGACAAAAATCGCCGCCTGCCAGGTGCTGGCACCCAGCAACTGCGAGGCGTCCATCAGGTCGCGCAGGTTGATCGCTTGCAGGTTGTTGGTGATCGCGCGGTACATGAACGGCAAGGCCACGGTGAAGTAGCAGCCGATCAGGATCCACGGCGTGCCCACCATCGCAAATGGCCCGGAGCCGTAGAGTTGCAACAAGCCCACCGACGACACCACCGGCGGCACCGCGAAGGGCAGCAGGATCAGGATGTTCATCAGCGCGTCGAGCTTGGGAAAGTGGTAATGCACCACGAACAGCAGCGGCAGAATCAGCACCACCGACAACACCAGCGCACCCACGCACACCAACAGCGACTGACCGAAGGCGGCCAGAAAGCGCGGGTCACTCCACAACTGCACGTACCACTTCAGGGTAAACCCGGCGGGCAGGATGGTGGCCGACCAACTGCTGGCAATGGAGTAGACAAAGGTGCCCACCAGCGGCAACACCAGGATCGCAAATAACAGGTACACCACTACCCGATGGTAGACGGAGGCCGAGCCGGCTTCAGCGCGAGACATGGTAGCTCCTCTTGAGCAGCAGTTGATGGACGACGGTGACCACCGTCATCAGTGCCACCAGCACCACGGCCAGGGCGCTGGCCATGTTCGGGTCCAGGGAGATGTCGCCGGAAACCATTGCCGCGATACGAATGGGCAGCACGTTGAAATTGCCGGTGGTCAATGCATACACCGTGGCATAGGCGCCGAGGGCGTTGGCCAGCAGGATTACGAACGTGCCCAGCAGGGCCGGAGTGAGCACCGGCAGGCCGATGTGCCGCCAGAACTGCCAACTGCTGGCACCGAGCAACGAGGCCGATTCGCGCCAGTCTTCGCGCAAGGCATCGAAGGCCGGGTAGAGCAGCAGCACGCCCAGTGGAATCTGGAAGTAGGTGTACAGAATGATCAGGCCTGTCTTGGAGTACAGGTTGAAGTCCTGAATGATCCCCGCCTGCTTGAGCATGATCGTGATGCTGCCGTTAAAGCCCAGCAAAATGATGAAGGCGAAGGCCAGGGGCACGCCGGCAAAGTTGCTGGTCATGTTGGCGAAGGCCGTCACGAAGTTACGCAGTGGGCCATCCACGCGGCGCAACGAGTAGCTGCCGAGCACCGAGATGATGATCCCGAACACGCTGGAGTAGAAACTGATCTCCAGGCTGTACTGGATGGCTTGCAGGTAGAACTTCGAACTGAAGATTTTGGTGAAGTTGGCCAGGCCCCAGCCGAATTCCTCCGACTGCAGGCTGTTGATCATCACCCACACCAGCGGGGCGATTTCAAACACGATAAAGAACAGCGCAAACGGCACCAGGCACAGGATCGCCAGCCATTTGCCACGGGTGATGGCGTTCACTTCAGCAGCTCCCGGCATACAGGTTTGTCGTGGGGCACGCCGAGCAGTTCGCAGACGGTGCCGCACAGGTCGGTTTGCTTCGGGATGGCGCCAGGGTCGAAGGTGAAGGCCGAGCCCAGTACGAACAACGGTACTTCGCGTTCTTCCGGCAGCACACCGTTATGGGAACGGTCGTTGTTCATGCCGTGGTCGGCGGTCACCAGCACCTGGTAGCCGGCGTTGAGCCAGCCTTGCAGGTAGTCGGCGAGGATGATGTCGGCCGAGCGCGCGCTGTTGCGGTATTGCGCGGTGTCCAGACCGTGCTTGTGGCCGGCGTCGTCGATGTTCATCGGGTGCACCACCAGCAAGTTCGGCGCGTGCTTGAGCCGCAGGCTTTCGGCGTCGGCGAACAGGTGGGAATCGGGGTAGTGGTCATTCCAGTAGAAATGCCCGTGCTGAATCGCCAGCGCTTTGTCGTCGGTGTGACGATCACGGGCGGCTTCAAAAGGCGTGCGGTTATACAACTCGCTGACCCAGTGGTAAGCCGCCGCCGCGGTGGTGAGACCCGCATCGGTGGCGTAATGGAAAACGCTGCGCTGGTTGGACAAGCGTGAGACATGGTTGTGGACAATGCCGCTGTCGATCGGCGGCACGCCGGTGAGGATGCATTCATACAACGGCCGGGACAGGGCCGGCAGTTCACATTCCAGTTTGTAAAGCGCTGCGCGTCCTGCGCCGATGTAGGCCTGGAGATGCCCCATGGCATGTCGGGCAACCTCGTAGTTCAGGCCGTCGAGCACCACAAGGATGACGTTGTGCTTCATAGGGGGAGACGCTCCGCGACGATAGGCTTGACTCAATTGCACTTGAGGAACGGGGTCAAAACTGTGGGAGCGGGCTTGCTCGCGAAAGCGGTGTGTCAGGCAATACTTATTTCACTGATCCACCGCTTTCGCGAGCAAGCCCGCTCCCACATTGGATCTCCAGTGGACATCCAATGTGTCTATAGCCTTACTGCATATTGATGATGACTTCTTCCTGCCACTTCTGCGGCAGTGCCTTGGAGGTTTTCTCCCACGCGTCGGCATCTTTGATCGGCGTGACTTTCTTGTACTGCTCGTTCGGCAGCAGCTTGGCCTGTACATCGGCCGGCAAGGTCAGGTGCTCGGCACGGATCGGACGTGCATTGCCCCGTGCCAGGTTGGTCTGGCCGGCGTCGCTGAAGATGTATTCGCGGGTCAGCTTGGCGGCGTTCGGGTGCTTGGCGTACTTGTTGATGATGGTGGTGTAGCCGGAAATCACCGAGCCGTCCGACGGGATCAGCACCACGTAGTCATCCGGGTTAGCCATCTTGGCTTTGTAGCTCAGGCCGTTGAAGTCCCAGACCACGCCCACTTCGACTTCGCCCTTTTCCATGGTGGCGATGGTCGGATTCGCCAGCGACAGGCGACCTTGCTTGGCGATCTCGGCAAACATCAGCAGCGCAGGCTGGATGTTTTTCTCGTCGCCACCGTTGGCCAGGGCGGCAGCCAGCACACCATTGGCGGCTTGGGCGGCGGTGCTCACATCACCAATAGAGACTTTGTATTTACCGGTTTTCAGGTCAGCCCAGCTTTTTGGGGCTTCAGAGCCGTGCAGCAGTTTTTTGTTGACGATAAAGGCGATGGTGCCGGTGTAGGCCAGGGCCCAGTTGCCGTCTTTATCTTTGGCCCAATCCGGCACTTGTGCCCAAGTGGTCGGTTTGTACGGCTGTGCCACGCCCTGTTTCACCGCAATCGGGCCGAAGGCGGCGCCGACGTCACCGATATCGGCGCTGGCGTTGTCTTTTTCGGCGGCGAACTTGGCGATTTCCTGGGCCGAGCTCATGTCGGTGTCGATGTGCTTGAGGCCATAGGTCTTGGCCAGGTCGTCCCAGGTGCCTTTCCAGTTGGCCCAGTCATCGGGCATGCCGACGCTGTTGACGGCGCCTTCCGATTTCGCGGCGGCTTCGAGCGTTTTTAAATCGGTATCAGCAGCCATGGCGGCGGTGCACATGGCAATGGTCGAGCCTAACAGTGATGCCAGGAAAAGCTGTTTCATCCGAAGCTCCTTTGGGCGTTTTCAACGCTGCGTTTTTACGAACGATTGCGATGGTGTTGGTCTAGGTCAGCAATACCTGAGCCAATTTAGGCTCGGTGGATGACAGTTTCATGTCGATGTCGTTTTTAAAGCGTTTATGTCGCTGACTTCAGACTCAGCGTAGACCATGCCCAAGTGCCCGCAGCCCCTGGACTTGGCCGATGTATTGCAGGGTGTGGAGTAAAGCGGCAGCACGGACTGTCATCTGTCGGTCATCTGTAATGCCTAGGCTGGCGGGTAACGGCAGACGCCCGAATACAGCCCGGTTTATGCACCTGAACGGTGCTGGTCTAGTCCAGATAGGTAACGTTGATGCGTGATGAGGCAATCAAGGCGGTGACATCCATCGGCCTGGCACTGCAAGAGCAGATCGTCCACGGGCTGTTGCCGCCTGCGAGTAAATTGCCTGCCGAGCGCAAACTCAGCGAGTTGTTTGGTACCACCCGCATTACGGTGCGGGAAGCCTTGTTACAACTGGAGGCCCAGGGCCAGATCTATCGCGAGGAGCGACGTGGCTGGTTCGTCTCGCCGCCGCGCCTGGCTTATAACCTGATGCAGCGCAGCCACTTTCACGCGATGGTCACTGAACAAGGGCGCGTAGCGTCGACCGAAGTGATTTCGGCGCGGCTGCAACCGGCGTCGGCGGCGGTATGTGCGTGGTTGCAGTTGCCGGCGTTGTCGAGCGTGATCCAGATCTGCCGGGGCCGGCGGATCGATGGGCGCTTGGTGCTGTATGTGGAGCATTACCTGAACCCGCAGTATTTCCCGGGCATTCTGGCGTGCGACCTGAACCAGTCGATGACCGAGTTGTATGCCCGCAAGTACGACCTGCATTACGGCCGCGTGCGTTTCGAGATTGTGCCGACTTCACTGCCGGTGGAGGCCGCCGCCGCATTGCGTGTGTCGGTGGGCAGCCCCGGCTTGCGGATTGCCCGGGTCAACTATGACCAGCATGAGCGCCTGATCGACTGCGACCTGGAGTTCTGGCGTCATGATGCGATTCATGTGGGTGTGGATGTGGTTTGAGCGACCGACATTCAACGGATGTACCACGAGCTAAATGAGGGAGCTGGCAAGCCAGCTCCCACACTTACGGCACCAGCGCCTTGATCACCTGATCCACATTGCCTTCCAGCTCCGCCACCGGGTCCGGCCCGTCGACATTCAACACCAACAGTTGCGCACCGCCTGCCGTCACCGCCGCTTTAACGGCCTCACTCGGTTGGCGGTGATGCAGCACCACGGCCACGTCGTTGCTCTTCAAGTCGGCAGTGAGTGTGTGCAAGGCCTCAGGCGTCCACTGCGCATCCGGCCGGGCATCGGTGCTGAGCACTTCCAGGTTCAGGCTGCTGACCAGATACGCAAAGTGATCACTCAAGCTGAGCACACTCAGGTTGTCCGCCTTGGCCAGTCTTGCTTCGCTGTCGGCGCTGAGTTTGAGCAGGCGTTGTTTGAGCGCCGCGAGGTTGGCGTCGATTTTGGGTTTGGCCGTGGGCGCCAGGCGGCTCAGGTCGGCCGCCATCACATCGGCCATGCGCCCCATGTTGTTGCTCGACTGCCATGGCTGGCTGTTCAGGCCGTCGGCGCTGCCCGGTTGCACGGCGATACCCGGCAAGCCGCCGTCCACCGGGCGCGCGGCGTCCACTTCGACGATTCGGATATTGCTGCGCCGCGCCACCGGGTAGAGCGGGTCATCCGCCCACAGCGAGCGCAGGCCGATAGCCGCGTCGGCGTCCTGGGCCAAACTGCCCAGGGCCGGCGCACCCCGGCCGGTGAAGTAGGACACCTGCCGCGAACCGGGCAGGTTGGCCGGTGCTGCGCGCTCAAGCTGTACATCGGTGCCTTTGAGCAGCACCTCGGCCAGGCCGTAGGTGATGGGCAGCGAGGCCAGCACTTTCACCGGTTTGGCGGCGTGCACCGGCGGTTTTGCAGCTTGAGCGGCCATCAACGGCGCAGTGAATAAACAGGCAATGGCCAAAGCCAGCGGATGAAAAACAGGGCGCATTATCCAAGATTCCCTTTGAGGCTGGGCACGGTGCCGCGCGCGATGGCGGCAAAGGCGAAGGCGATACCGGCCACCAGAATGATCGCGGCACCGGACGGGATGGGCAGGTCAAAGATGATCGGCAGCAGAATGCCGCACAGCGTGCTGAGCGTGGCGATCACCACCGAGACCCAGAAAAACCCCTTGAGCGACTGGCTCAACAGGCGCGCTGCCGCCGCCGGAATCACCAGCAGGGCGCCGACCAAAATAGCGCCGATCACCTTGACCGCCGCCACGGTGATCAAGGTCACCAGGATCACGAACAGGTAATCCAGGGTTTTGACGGCCACGCCACGCACAGCGGCCAATTGCGGGTTGAAGCTGGCCAGCATGATGCGGTTGTACAGCGGCAGCGCCAGGGCCATCACCAGTGAGCCGACGACCGCCAACACCAGCAGGTCATTGCCGTTCACCGTCAGCACCGAGCCGAACAACACGTTTTCCAGAATGTGCACGTTGATCTTGCCCGCCAGAATCAACAGCAGGCTCGCGCCCAACGCCAGCGACACCGAGAGGAACACGCCGATCAGGGTGTCCGGCGCCAAACCGGTGCGGTTACGCAGGTAATTGAGCAGGATGCCGAACAACAGGCAGTAACCGAAGAGGCTGCCGTAAGGCCCGGTATAGGGTTCGCCGAGCAGGATGCCCACGGCCACGCCGGTCAACGCGGCATGCCCGACGGCTTCAGAGAAGAACGCAAAGCGCTTGACCACCACCAGCGTGCCCAGGCCGCCCAGCACCGGGCCGATCAGCAAGCCGGCGAGCAAGGCGTTGACCACAAACCCATAGGCCAGCGCTTCCGGCAGGTAGCCGGATGAAGCCCAGCCCTGGACCATCAAACGAAAGGCTTCATAACTCATCACGCCGGGCTCCGAGGGTGGGTGGAAAACAGGCTCAGCAGGCGGTCCGGGGTCAGCGCTTCTTTCGGCGTGGCGTCGAACAGCACGCGGCGGTTCAGGCCGGTAACGCGATCGGCCAGACGGCCCACGGCTTCCAGGTCATGCTCGATCCACAGCACGGTGATCCCGGCCAGGCGCCAGTCATTAAGCAGCCGCTCGAACACCTGGATACCGGCTTCATCGAGTGCCGACATCGGTTCATCCAGCACCAGCAGTTGTGGCGCCGGGATCAGGCCTTGGGCCAACAGCACGCGCTGACGCTCACCGCCGGACAACGCGCCCATGCGGCGCTTGCGTTTGTCCTGCATACCGACCCGTTCCAGCGCTTCGCCAATCGCGGCGGCGTAATGCCGGGACAGGCCCAGAAATGCCGGGCGCCGCTGGCACATGGCGGCCATGAAATCGTCGACGGTCATCGGCAGGCCCCGATCGAATTCCAGCGCCTGGGGCACATAGCCGACCGTGCCTGGCGTAGTCGGCCAGTGCAGGCGCAATTGGCCCTGGTGCGGGGTCTGCCCCAGCAAGGTCTTGATCAGCGAGCTTTTGCCGCCGCCGTTCGGGCCGACCAAGGCGTGGATGCTGCCCGGTTCGACCTGGAAGCTCACTGCGTCGAGAATCACCGTGCGGCCCAGCGTCAGCGAGACCTTGTCGAACTCAAGGGTCGGGCCAATGCTGGCCACCTTCAATGGCTGCGCTGCCGTCATGCCCCCGACTCCTGAATCGCCCGTACCACGGTGTTGAGGTTGCCGGTCATTTCCACTTCGTATTTGTCGGGCGTGTATTCGCCGTAGGAAATATGCGACAGCGGGTACAGCTTGACCCCGGATTCACGCTGGATGGTCTCGACGTAGGTGGACGGGAAATCCATCTCCGAGAAGATCACCTTCACATCCAGTGCCCGCAGTTCGTCGATGGTCTTTTTCAACTGGCTGGGGCTGGGCTCGATGCCATGGGCGGGCTCGACCACGGCGGTGACTTCCAGGCCGAATTCGCGCAGCAGGTAGTCGTAGGCCGCGTGTACGGTAGCGACGCGCAGGTCCGGGTTCGGCGCGCTGGTCAGCTTGGCGAGGGCATCGGCGCGCATCTGGCGCAGGCGCTTGCCGTAGGCGCGGGCGTTTTGGGTGTAGGTCTTGGCATTGTCCGGGTCGAGCTTGCCCAGTTCGCGGGCAATGTTGTTGACCTGGGCAATCGACGCACTGATCGACAGGAAGGTGTGCGGGTTGACCACCTTGCCCGCACCGCGCGCGGCGTTACCGGTGGCGGCCAGCAGCGGCACGTTGGCGTTGGCTTCGATCACCGGGATGTCCGGGCGCTCGCTGGTGGCGATCATGCGGTCGGCAAAATCATCATGGCCGACGCCGTTGAGCACGATGACGTCCAGGGTGCCGATGCGCTTGATGTCTTCGGCGCGCGGTTCGTAGGCGTGGGGGTTGAAACCGGCCGGAATCAGCGGCACCACCTCGGCCTTGTCGCCGACGATATTGGCCACGTAGCTGTAATACGGGTGCAGGGTGATGCCGATGCGCAGGCGCTTGGCCGCCTCGGCATTTGCGAGTGGGGTGAGCATCAGGCTGAACAGGCCAACCAGCAACAGGCGTAACAGGGGCGATGAAATAGACATGGGCACTCGGTCTTCTGGTTCAGTGACGGTGCTGGCGGGTCACGCCGGCATCGAATTGCGTGACCACCTGGCGCCAGCCGGCGGCGATCAGCGCTGCGTCGGTGAGGTCGGTCGGGGCGGCGAGGTCGGCCTGGCGGTTGAGCCACACATCCGGCTCGGCGCCTTGCACGCGCATCAGCACCGAGCCGCTGGTGCTCGGCGCCTGGCTCAAACCCAGGTAGGCCGCAGGCTCCAGCAGCTGCCAGCGATGGTCGCCACGGCTCACCGAACTGGCGTCCTGGGCAAACGGCGCGAAGCCTTCTTCGGCCAGTTGCTCGGGTGTCGGCAGGGCGCTTTGCTCCTGCTGCAACAGCTGGATTTCATCCAGGGTTACGCGCAGGTCGGCGTAGATGCCTTGCTCGGCAGCGCTCAGGTCGCGGCGCGCATCCAACTGGTGGCTGGGCACGGCGGCGACCTCCTCGGTTTCACCGTGCAGCGCCACCACGGTGCCAGCCACCGCGAGGATAATCAGGCACAGCAGCAACACGTAGAGGGTTTCATGGCCGGCTCCGGCGGGGCGTACAACCTGTGTGGTGCTCATTGGGGCTGGATATCCGCTTGGTCGATTTCCACCACGTGGCCGGGGCCTGCATCAAACAGCACGTAGAACTCGGCCGAGGGCTTTTTGAACGTCAGGGTCGAGTCCTGGCCAAGCTTGCCCGGCAGCAGGATGGTTTCGTCGTAACCGATCACGTCCAGAGTCACGCCCGGCGCGCCGCTGCCGTCGGAAAAACCACCGGTGCACTGGATCTGCTCGCCGGGGATTTCCTTGCATTCGCACATCGGGTTATGGGCCAGGGCTACGCCACTGAAGCCGGCGCAGAGCAATACAGCGGCGCGAGTCAGGCGCATTAACGTCATGGTTTAACTCCTTGCTTGTTCAGCCAGGCAATGGTGGCAGGCGAGGCCTGGCTCAGTGGGATGGAACCCTGGTGCATGGAGCCGTCCCAGCCTTCCATGGTCACCCACACTTCGGCATCGACGGGGGTGCGTTCCGGTACCGGCAGCACCGCACCCATGCGGTACGGCGTGCCGAAGAAAATCACCCCGGCCGCGCGCAGGCTGCGCGGTTTGCCGATACGCAGGTAAGTGGCCTTGACCTGCTCGGCGCAGGTGTCGCACAGGGCGGCGTTAAAAAATTTCATCGGGCCGGCCGGGTCCGGGCGCGGGCCTTCGTTGCGAAACTCTGCCAGGGTCAGGCTCCACGGCCCCACCTGCACTTCGCCGGCCACCCGCTCGCCAATGCCGCTGTCACCGCGAAACAGTGCGGCGTCGGCAAAGTACTTGGGCATGAACCCCAGGGGCACCAGCAACAGCAGGACATTGATGTGGAAGCGCCACTTGAGCCAAAAGGCCCGCAGCGGCGAAGGCGGTGTGGTGGTCGCACGTTTGTTCATCAGTTGGCCTCCGAGGTTTCAGCCTGCCTGGCCGTGGCGACGGCCGGTGCGCGTTGGGTCTTGGCCTCGCGCTTGAAGGCGTTGAGCGTGGCCAGCGCGGTGCGTTTGGTCCAGATCAGCAAACCGCTCAACACCATCATGCTCATGATCAGGCCGAAGAACGCCCAGATCAGCTTGACCCACAGGCCGCCAAAGTCGCCGGTGTGCAGCGGGCGCATGGATTCGGTGACGAACTCCAGTGTCGAGCGGTCGGACAGCAGGTGCGACACGGCAATTTCACCGTCGTACGGGTTGAGCTGCGCCGTCTGGAACATCAACGGGTACCAGCCGCGCCCGCCGATCTGCAGGTAGCTGTAGGCGTTGCTGGGCAGGAACACAAAACTGGCCTCCAGCCCTGGGATGCGCTGCGTGGCGATTTCGATGGCCCGATCGATCGGGATCATCGGTGCCGGTACGCCCGGTGCCGACACAGGCACTTTCTCCCGGGCAATCACCGGCACGATGGGTTCACTGGAGATGGAAATCTGGTTGTCGCCCAGAATGGCCCGGATCAGGAACCAGATGCCGGTGATGGAAATCACCGCGATAAACCAGATCGACCAGATACCGCTCAAACGGTGGAAGTCGCCCCAGAAGATCCGCGCGCCATGGCGGATGCGCAGGGTCGGGCGCAGAAACCCCTTCCAGAACCGCTTGTACACCACCAGCCCGGTCACCAGTGATGCCAGCAGCGGTATGCCAAGTGCCGACACCAGGTACCAGCCCCAGCTGTAGCCATTGGTGAACGGCACCAGCCACCAGCCGTGCAACGCACGGGTAAATTGCTGAAAGTTGAACGCCGGGCTGATGCCCTGGATCACACCGGTATACGGGTTGACGTAGACCTCCACCGAGCGCCCGTCGGGGTAACTGAGGTCGACACTCAGCGCGAAGTGCGACTCGTCCGGGCGGGTGATCGACTGCACGATCGCCTGGGGCTCGTTGCGCTTGATGGCGCCGATGACCTGGTCGTAACTCAGCCGTTCGGCATCGTCCGACGGCTTGCTGGCGCGGATGTCCGGGTTGGCCAGCCAGACGATTTCCTGGCTGACCACCGCCAGGGTGCCGGTGACGCAGACGATCAGTACGAAAAACCAGATGGGCAACGCCAGCCAGCTATGAACCAGAAACCAGAGTTTTGAGCGTGACTTCTTCGACATGTGGATGCGGGTCTTGATCGGAGGAGGGCGAAGGAGGCCCGGAAAAGGCCGGTCGTAGCTTTTGCTGACGCGACGGGCTGTATCTAAGTTAAGACGGATGAGAATGAGAAATCCCTAAGCGGGATATGAAAGAAAATGTTTCAGCGTTGCCGGATTGAACACGAAACATGTTCCAAGCCATCACCCAGGTGCCATTGATGGGGCCGGGGGGCTGCGTAGGATGGGGGCATACCGTTGAGCGAGCGCTTATAACAGTGAGTCCACAAAAATGACTGCCAGAACCCTCTACGACAAACACATCGACTCCCACACGGTGTGCGCCCTGGATGACCAGGGCCATGTGCTGCTTTATATAGACCGCCAGGTGATCAACGAATACACCAGCCCCCAGGCGTTCAGCGGTCTGCGCGAGGCCAAGCGTGGCGTATGGCGCCCCGGCACCGCGCTGGCGGTGGTCGACCACGTAAACCCCACCACGCCCACGCGCACTGCCGCAATGCCCGACGCAGGCGGCGCGCGGCAAGTCTCGTACCTGGCAGAAAATTGCCAGGATTTCGGCATTGAGCTGCTGGACATCCTCGACAAACGCCAAGGCATCGAACATGTGATTGCCCCGGAGCAGGGCTTTATCCTGCCGGGCATGGTGATCGCCGCCGGCGATAGCCACACCACCACCTACGGTGCCCTCGGCGCCTTCGGCTTTGGCATCGGCACCTCGGAAATCGAGCACCTGCTGGCCTCGCAGACCCTGGTGTACAAGCGTCTGAAAAGCATGCGCGTGACGGTAGACGGCACCTTGGGCAACGGCCTGACTTCCAAGGACGTGATCATGGCGCTGATCGGCAAGATCGGCGCGTCCGGCGCCACCGGTTACGCCATCGAGTTTTGCGGCGCCACCATCGATGCGCTGAGCGTCGAAGCGCGCATGACCATCTGCAACATGGCGGTGGAAGCCGGCGCACGTGGCGCGTTTATGGCGCCCGACGAAAAAGTCTTCGCCTACCTCAAAGGCAAGCCGCGTGCGCCCAAGGGCGAGCTGTGGGAACAAGCCCTGGTGCAATGGCGCACGTTGCACACCGACGCCGATGCGGTGTTCGACCAGGAAGTGCAACTGGACGCCAGCAGCCTGGAACCCATGGTCACCTGGGGCACCAGCCCCGACCAGGCCGCGCCCATCGGCGCCCGCGTGCCGAACCCGCAAGACGTCAGCGACCTGATCCTGCGCCAGGACATGCGCCGCGCCCTCAACTACATGGGCCTGGAAGCCGGCATGCCGCTCAGTGAAATCGTGATCAGCCACGCGTTTATCGGCTCGTGCACCAACGCGCGCATCGAAGACCTGCGCGACGCCGCCAGTGTGGTGCGCGGCAAGCACGTGGCCGAGCATGTGCGGGCGATGATCGTGCCGGGCTCCACCGAAGTGCGCGACCAGGCCGAAGCCGAAGGGCTGGCGGCGATTTTTATCGACGCCGGCTTCGAATGGCGCCAGTCCGGCTGCTCGATGTGCCTGGCGATGAACGATGACGTGCTGGCCCCCGGCGACCGCTGCGCGTCCAGCACCAACCGCAACTTCGAAGGTCGCCAGGGCGCCGGGGCGCGCACCCACTTGATGAGCCCGGCGATGGTCGCCGCTGCGGCCATCACCGGCCGTCTCACCGATATTCGTCATTTTGGAGACCGCCCATGAGCCTGCAACCGTTCACCCAGGTCACCGGCCAGGCCGCGCCGATGCTGGCGGCAAATATCGACACTGACGTGATCATGCCCAAGCAATTTCTTAAAGGCATCGACCGTGCCGGCCTCGACCGTGGGCTGTTCTTCGACCTGCGCTTTTTGCCCAATGGCGCGCCCAACCCCGAGTTCGTGCTGAACCAGCCGGCCTGGCAGGGCGCGAGTTTTATGGTGGTGGGGCCCAACTTCGGCTGTGGCTCGAGCCGTGAACACGCGGTGTGGGGCTTGAAGCAGATGGGCATTCGCGCGCTGATCGGCAGCAGCTTTGCCGGGATTTTCTATGACAACTGCCAGCGCAACGGGGTGTTGTTGATTACCTTGGACGAGGCGGTTTTGCACGCACTCGGGCAGACGGTCAGCCAGCCTGCGCAGGCGCAGATCAGCGTGGACCTTGAGGCGCAGCAGATTCGCTTGGCCGATGGCCAGGTGATCCCGTTCCAGATCGATACGTTGCGCAAGACCGCGTTGTTACTCGGCCTGGATGCAATTGGCAGCACGTTGCAACGCAGTGAGCAGATCAAAACGTTCGAGCGCCGGCATCTGGCGGCCAATCCCTGGCTGGGTTAAACGCCTCAATGGTTTAACTACGTAGTCATATAAGTAGAGAACAACGCCCTCGCGTTACTGGAGGGCGTTTTTCTTGGACTATTTACTTTTCAAATAACGCGCGTTACACCGCATAACCTCAGTGATTTCAAAGGCGTCGTTGAGGTGCCAGGTTAAACTCTGAAAAAATACATGGGCAGGTTGTTGACACCTTGTAGGCCATCGGCTTAAGTGAGTGCTGACTTGGAAAGTCGCACATTATAAGAAAAGGAAGTTGAAGCCATGACCGATGAATCAGTTAGCGTTCATACCTCTCTGGTGGCGGTAATCAAGTTTGTAACTTGATCGAGTTCTGCCACCTGTCAATCAGTTGTCATTGTTGCGGTTGCCACTGTTTTTTCCACTGTGAAAAGACGCGTAAGCCTATGCCTTAACATCCGTTCAGAACACAGAGAGTTCAAACTCATGTCGATTTTTGATCAAGCGATCCATCGTTCGGTACAGTGGCAGGATTGGCGTTGGCAGCAGAAGAATGCCATCCGCGACGAACCGGCACTGCGTGCCGCCTGCGGTGGCTGGAATGAGGAAACCAGCGCGCATATCGAGCACAACTTGCGAGACCGCAAGTTGCAGATAACGCCTTATTACATTGACCTGATCAAGCGCTCCCTCACCGAGGGCCAGGTGATGGACCATCCGCTGTGGCGCCAAGTGGTGCCCTACTGGAGCGAGCAGGTCGCTGGCGATTACGACGGCACCTCGGAGAACTGGGAACTCGGCCACGAGATGAAAACGCCGATCTGCCAGCACAAGTACGACAACCGCGTGATCCTGCGCATGACCAACACCTGCAACGCCTATTGCCAGTTCTGCTTCGAAGCGCTGCGCACCTTGCAAGTCGGCACCGAGAAGGCCAATGCCAGCGCCGACTCGTTCAAGGACTCGCTTGAGTACATCCGCAACAACCCGGCCATCGAAGAGGTGATTCTCAGCGGCGGTGACCCGTTGATGCTCGCCGACCGCAAGCTCGAAGAGAACCTCGCCGCCCTGCGTGGCATCCGCGATGACTTGCTGATTCGCCTGCACACACGGGCCTTGAGCTTTAACCCGTTTCGCGTGACCGATGAGTTACTGGCGATGCTGGAGAAGTACAAGGTTAATGCGTTTGGCGTGCATGTGTGCCACCCGCTGGAACTGAGTGAAGACTTTGCCGTGGCGGTTAAACGTATCCAAAGTGTGGTGCCGATTGTGTTCTCCAACATGCCGCTGTTACGGGGCGTGAACGACAATGAGGCCACCTTGCATAAACTGTTTATTGATCTGTATCGGTTGGGCGTAAAGCCGTATTACCTGTATCACTTCATGCCGTTTTCACCGGGGGCGTCGGAATATAAAGCATCGATAAGCCACGCCATCGCTATTATGGATCGCCTCAAGCGGCGCGTGTCCAATATAGCCATGCCGGAATATGTACTGCCCCACGCACAGGGCAAATTTACCGTGCCGCTGCTGGACTTTGAAAAACCACAAGACTTGCCGCACTTTGAAGTGCGCGATGGGCAACGTCATTACCGTTTCCGTAATTGGGAAGGGCAGTGGTGCAGTTGGCAGGATGCCTGAAGTTATTGACGCATGAGGCGGTATGAATAATGAAACAAGATGCCATTCTTTTTATTGATGTCGATGACAGTGCTTCCATTCGCTATAGCTACCGAGAGCCGCACTTTGTTGCGGCCCGGGCCAAAGGCCTGGTGTGTTTGACTGCGGGTCTGGTGGGGCGCAGGCACCTGCAACGGCTGCAGGACGACAGTGATGAAGTGTTCCTGCTCGATACACTCAGCGAACCGGCCATTCTCGACTTGGTGGGCGAGCTGGATAGGCGCTATCAGATCCGCGCGATTTTCTGCCAGGCCGGCCATTCGTCTGCGCTGGGGCAAGTCGGTTGCATCGTAGCGCAGGCCAGTCAGCGCCTGGGCCTGGTGTACAGCTGCCCGCAGGCCATTGCCGCGTGTAACAACAAGTTCCTCATGCGCCGGGCGCTCAGCCGGCATGGCGTGCGCTCCGTGCCCTTCGCGCTGTGCAATGACGAACAACAACTGCAGCAAAGCGCCGAGCGCATGGGCTATCCGCTGATTGCCAAACCGCCGTTTGGTGGCGCCTCGGCGTTTATCAAGAAGTGCTTCAATTGGCCAGAGTTAAGCCGGCACTATGCGCAATTTCGCAGTGGTCACGCCAATGCGGCCTACGCCGATTTCTACGGTTGTGAGCACATCCTGGCTGACGAAGAAGGGCAGCAACGCCGTTACATTCCAGGGCACAGCCTATTGTTGGAGGGGTTTATCCAAGGCGTTGAAGGCAGCGTGGAGTGTGTAATCGTCGGTGGTCAGGTTCATGCGCTGTTGATCAACGAAAAACTGATGTTGACCGAGCGCAGTGGCACGGTGCTGGAGAACCTGCTGATTTCCCCGCCCACGTCTTTTACCGACACCCAGTGCGAGCAAATTCGTCAGTACGCCGGGGATTGCCTGCGTGCTGTGGGGCTGACCAACGCGCTGGTGCATTTCGAATTTCGTATGACGGAGGCGGGGCCGGTGGTGATTGAGATCAACCCGCGCGTCGGCGGGCTTTACGTCAATGCGGCGTTCCGTGACCTGGCCGGTATTGACCCGTACGACCTTTATCTGTCCCTGCTGTTGGGCGAGCCGGACCTGAATGCCCGGTTGCAAGCCTGTGCGCATAACATCGCGAGCGCCTCCCAGCATTACTCGATGCTGGCGCTCTACCCGGAGCACAGTGGTCGGTTCAAGGGCATTGAGGGGACGCAGTTCCTCGATGAGCACCCAGCGGTGCTGGAGTATTTCCAGCAGGAACCCGGCAACTGCATCGATGCAGATATCGAGGAGCACTATTTGCTCAAGTGCTGGGCCAAGGTCGACGATGCTGCCGACGCCCATGCCGTGCATGATGCAATCCGGCACAACCTGCGCGTGATCATCGACAGTAAGGTTTAGCGATATGGACATCCCACAGATTGGCGCGCATTTGCGCGAGCACCACTATTGTCACCGTCGGGACTTTGGCCAGTTGCTCAAGGTTGAGCCCGGCGAGGAGCAAAGCTTTCGCGCCTACTGGGCGAACCTGGTGCGCGACGAGGCGTTCAAGGCATACACCCATCGCGAACGGCGGATCCTGCGCTATCGTTTATCCCCGTCGCGGCAGTTGCAGATCGACCGCACGACCGCGTTCAAGTCGCCGGTCACCTATGCGGTCAACTATCGCCAGGGCGTGAACCACTTGAGCTACAGCGAGGAGGGCTTTATCGAGCACCCACTGATGCAGAAATTGCTCGCCACCGACCTGGCGGTGATCGAACCGCACCTGGGCCCGCATGCCTACACCATTGATATCCACCAGTTCCGCGTGCGTGCTGAGGGGCCATCGGCCAGCCCGACCACCTCGGGGATTCACCAGGACGGCCTGGATTGGGTGTTCATGCACTTCATTGGCCAGAGCAATACCGTGCCGGTGGTGTCCGAGGTATTTACCGCTGAGGCCGAGCACAGCCGCGTGCTGAACCTGGCGATGGAGCAGTTTCTGGAAACCATTGTGATCAACGACCGTGGGCTGTATCACCGCGCCGGCGCTGTCCGGCCGCAGGCCGATTCGGCACCGGCCTGGCGTGATGTGCTGCTGGTCAGCCTGCGCGGCGTGGCTGCTGATGTTCAGCTGGAAGACGAGGTGCAACCTGCATGAGCGACGTTCAGCCATTGGGCTTGTCGACCCGCAACGCCCGCTTGATCATCTTTGCGCGGGGCGTGTCGGACTTCGGCGCATTCCTCAACATGGTGGCGCTCTCGACCTATGTTTACTGGCTCAGCCAAAGCGTGGTGTTTGTCAGTGTGTTCCTGGCGTGCCGGGTCACGGGCGGGATTGTCGCCAGCCTGTTCGGCATCCCGTTTTTCCGGCGCTTCCCGGGGCGCAGTACCCTGGCCGGGCTGGACCTGGCCCGCGCGTTGTTACTGGTGCCGCTGCTGGTGTTGATACCGGCGCATCAACTCAACGTGCTGCCGTTTATCGCGTTCGGCATCGGCCTGTGCAACTCGCTGTTTGCCATTGGCCTCAATAGCCAGTTGCCGACCTGGGTGGCGCTCGAGCAGCGTGTGAGCACCAATGCCTGGATCACCTCGGCGGCGGCTACCGGTGCGGTATTTGGCAGCTTGCTCTCCGGCTTGCTGATCGCCACGGGCGGATTCGAGGCGGTGTTTGCCGTCAACATCGGCACTTACGTGGCGGCGGCCTGCCTGATCCTGCCGTTGCGCGCCCTGTATTCAGTCGTCGTGGCCGCGCATCGCGGGCTTGCCGCCGAATGGCATGAGCTGACCAAAGGCCTGCGCGGTGCGCCGGTGTTGGCGGCGATGTTGTTGATCAGCATGCTCGACACCCTCGGCAGTGCTGCACATAACGTCGGCTGGCCGGTGTTGTCGCAATACATTTCGCCGGACACCGCGAAAACCGTCATGGGCTACCTGCTGGCGGTGTGGGCCTGCGGCAAGTTTATCGGCGCGCGCGTGGCCAGTGCGCTACTCAAGAGCCGTGGTACCCAAGGCATGGAGCGCTGGTTCATGGCGGGTGTGGCGCTGATGTCCAGCGGCTTTATCCTGACCTTCCAGCAAACCGAACTGTGGCTGGCGCTGTTGCTGGTGGTGTGGGCCGGGCTGGGCGATGGTATCTCCGAAGTGGCGCTGGTTTCCCGCGCGCAAAGTGAACCCGATAGCTTGCGCCTGCCGCTGTTCAGCCTGTTGACGCTGATCCAGATGGCCGGCTTTGGCGTGGGCATGCTGGTGGTGGGGCCGTTCTACCTGACGTGGACGCCGGCCCAGGTGATCGTGCTGTTCCACGGGCTGCCGTTGACGGCCCTGGTGATCATGACGGTATGGCTGGGTGTCAACGCCACGCGGGGCGTCAGATCGACAACCCCTTGAAGTGTTCCTGTAAAAACTCCACGCAGGCGCGCAATTTGCCGGAGTAGGCCAAACGTGTCGGGTACACCGCCCACACGTTGGCGCTTTGGGTGTAGGTGTGCAGCACCTGCACCAGCCTGCCCTGTTCCAGCAGCGGTTTTACGTCCCACATCGAGCGCAGTAACACGCCGCGCCCGTCCAAAGCCCACTGCAACACGATCTCGCCGTTGTTCGATGAGAGCGGCCCGCGTACACGCACGCTTTCGGGCGCGCCGTCACGCTCCAGGTTCCAGATACCGAAGGCGTTGTCACGCTCCTTGAGCACCAGGCAGTCGTGCTGCTCCAGGTCGCTCAACTGTTGCGGCGTGCCTTTGCGTTGCAGGTACGCCGGTGCTGCGCACAGCACCCGGCGATTGCTCACCAGCCGCCTGCCGATGTGCTGACCAGGGATGTCATCGCCGACGCGAATTTCCAGGTCGAACCCTTCACTGACGATATCCACCACGCGGTCGAACAGGTCCAGGCGGATTTCCAGGTCCGGGTACTGCTCGGCCAGCAGCGACAGGGCCGGCGCCACATGATTGCGGCCGAAGCCGAAGCTGCTGCACAGGTGCAGATGCCCGCGCGGGCTGTCGTGGGCATCGCTGAGTTCATCGGACAGTTGCTGGAAATCTTCGAGGATGCGCACGGCCCAGCGTTGCACCCGCTCGCCGTCTTCGGTCAGGGCGATGCGGCGGCTGGTGCGGTGCAGCAGGCGCGTGGCCAGGGTGGTTTCGAGGATCTGAATGCGCTTGCTCACATACGCAGGCGACAGCCCCAGTTCATCAGCGGCGGCAGCGAAGCCGGCCTTGCGGATCACGGTGAGGAACACCCGCAGGTCTTCGGGTAGGGGCACGGTATCTTTCTTATGAGTCATCAGAAACAGACGTGGCGGCATGAGCCGCCAGAATAGCACCGGATCGGCATGCCTTCCGGCCTGCCGATCCGTTACTGCTTACTCGGCGGCGACCTTCGCCTGCGCGGCAGCCCGCGCATGGCGGCCATGCTTGAGGGCGATAGGGGCCATTTTTTCGCGGTCCAGCTCACCCTCCCAGGCGGCTACCACCAATGCCGCGACGGCATTGCCGATGATATTGGTCAGCGAGCGGCATTCGGCCATGAAGCGGTCGACACCCAGGATCAGCACCATCGCCGCCACCGGTACGGTGGGCACCACCGCCAGGCTCGCGGCCAGCGCCACAAAACCTGCACCAACCACCGCACCGGCGCCCTTGGAGGTGAGCATGGCCACCGCCAGCAAGGTCAATTGTTGCTCCAGCGGCAGGTGAATATTGGTGGCTTGCGCCAGGAACAACACCGCCAGGGTCATGTAGATGTTGGTGCCGTCGAGGTTGAAGGTGTAGCCGGTCGGCACCACGATGCCCACCACGCCTTTGGACGCGCCAAGGCTTTCGAGTTTCTGGATCAGTTGCGGCAGCGCCGACTCCGACGAGCTGGTGCCCAGCACAATCAACAGCTCCGACTTGATATAGCCCATCAACTTGAAAATGCTGAAGTCGGCGTAGCGCGCGATGCTGCCCAGCACCACGGCGACAAAGAAAAACGCGGTGAGGTAGAACGTACCCACCAGCTTGAGCAACGGCAGCAACGAGCCCACGCCGTATTTGCCGATGGTGAAGGCAATCGCCCCAAACGCGCCAATGGGCGCCACGCGGCTGATGATGCCGACGATGCGAAAGAACACTTCGCTGGCCTGGTTGACCACGCCCACCAATGGCCGGCCTTTTTCCCCGACCATCACCAGGCCGACGCCGAACAGCACCGAGACAAACAGTACCGGCAGGATTTCACCTTTGGAGAAGGCATCAAAAAACGTGGTGGGGATCACGTGCAGCAGGAACCCGGTGATGCCTTCGCCGTGTTCGGCCTGGCCGACAAAACCGGCGATGGCCGAGCTGTCGAGGCTCTTCACATCAATGTTGAAACCCACGCCCGGTTGCAGCAGGTGCGCGGCGACGAGGCCGATCAGCAGGGCGATGGTGGAGACGATCTCGAAGTACAGCAGCGCCTTGCCGCCGACGCGGCCCACCTGTTTCACATCGTGCATGCTGGTGATGCCGGAGACCACGGTGCAGAAGATGATCGGGCCGATGATCATCTTGATCAGCTTGATAAACCCGTCGCCCAGGGGCTTGAGGTCGATACCGATTTGCGGCCGGACATGGCCGATCAACACACCCAGCGCGATGGCGATGAGCACCTGGACATACAGGGTTCCCAGCAGTTTTCGGATTGTCATTGTTATTATCTCGGGATGTTTTTTGGGCAAAGCGACCCCGTCGCAGGCCATTGGCAGCCTGCGAGGCGGGTGTTTCAGATCAGGGTGTCAGTGCATTCAGCGCAGGAAGGCCAGGACTTCGCCCAGCAACAACTCAGGCGCCTCTTCGGCAATGTAGTGCCCGGCCGGAAGGGCTTTGCCACGCACGTCTGTGGCGACTTTCTGCCATTCCTTGAGCGGCTCGAAGCAGCGCCCGACCGTACCTTCGGCGCCCCACAGCACCAGCAACGGCTGGTTCAGATGATTGCCGGCGTCGATGTCAGCCTGGTCGTGCTCAAGATCGATGCCGGCGGCAGCGCGGTAGTCCTCGCAGATGCCGCGAGCGGTGCCGGGCAGTTGCAGGCAGCGCAGGTATTCGGCGAAGGCTTCATCGGTGAACGGTTTGAGCCCGGCACTGCGGCTGCCCATGACGCTGCGCAGGTACAACTCGGGGTTGCTCTCGATCAGCGCTTCGGGCAACGGCGCCGGGCGGATCAGGAAGAACCAGTGCCAGTAGGCGCGGGCGAAGGCTTCGTCGGTCTGGGCGTACATCGACAAGGTGGGCGCGATGTCCAGCAGCACCATGCGCTGCACGGCGGCGGGGTGGTCCAGGGCCAGGCGATGGGCGACGCGGGCGCCACGGTCGTGGGCCAGTACCGAGAAATTGTCGAAGCCCAGGGCTTGCATCAGCTCGACGGCGTCGCGGGCCATTTCGCGTTTGGAATAATGGGTGTGCTGGTCGTTGGCCGGTGGCTTGCTGCTGTCGCCATAACCGCGCAGGTCGGCGGCAATCACGGTGAAGTGTTCGGCCAACTGTTCGGCGACTTTGTGCCAGATGACATGGGTTTGCGGGTGCCCGTGCAACAGGAGCAGACCGGGACCTGTACCGCCTTTGCGGTAGCTGATGTCCACGCCGTTGACGTGGCACTGGTCTTTTTGGAATCCGGCGAACATGGAATGACTCCTCTTTGTAAGTGCTTGCATCGTGGAATCACGCGGGGTTTGGGGCAAGGGGGAAAGCGTGGAGGGGTTGTTCATGAAGTGTGTTGCGGGGTGGGTTGCTGTGGCGGTTTTTCGGTGTGCATATCCGTTGCTGCGGTAACGGCTACTTAGGGTTCCGCCCTTACGGCGGGTCACTTTTGGCAAACGCCCGGAATGCCGGCCCAGCCAAAAGTAACCAAAAGGTCTTCGCCCCACCACTCGGTGCCTCGCCTGCGTTCGGCCATCGTGGTTGACGGGGCGCCTCAGATCAAAAGCAGATCAAGATCAAAAGCAGAGCACGGCGGCCTGAAAGCCGACCTGAGTGGTTGAATCAAAAGCCAGATCAAGTGCAAGTCAAAAGCCTCTCTACCTGAAGCAATTCGGTCCCACATTGGATGTGCAGGGTTATTGAAACTTCAGCCTTGCTTGAACATTTCCATGGCCCGCTCGCGGATCTGCGCTTCAGTCAGATCCTCTTTGCGCGTAGCCAAAAACCACAGGTGACCGAAGGGGTCCTTCACGCTCGCCGAGCGGTCGCCGTAAAACTGGTCTTTGGGCTCGGACACCGAAGTAGCGCCCGCCACAATGGCCTGTTTGTACTGCGCATCCACATCGTTCACATACAGGTGCAAACCGACGCTGGTGTGCTCATCCGGATTGCGCAGGGCCATGTCGGCACAGGGCGAGCCGAGCATGATCGCCGAGTCACCGATGCGCAGCTCGGCGTGGCCGACCTTGCCATCGGGCATGTCCAGGCGCATGACCTGGGTAGCGCCAAAGGCTTTCTTGTAGAACTCGATGGCCTCGGCGGCGTTATCGATGCCCATATACGGCGTGACGCTGTGATAACCCTCGGGGATTGGCTTAACGCTCATATCGTTCTCCTTAGGTGCTGGTTGTGGAGGTCCGGTATTTTCACTATAGGCCACGCCCGCCGTAGCCTGCAGGTAACCGACGAGGTGTTGGCAAGCCAGCTCCCACATTGATCGCATGGCCAATTCAGGAGGATGCGGTGGGCTCCAGTAACTGGGCGCCTGGGCCATGCTCACCTAACTGATCATCCTGATTACGCAACGGACACGCCTCCAGCGATAAACACCCGCAACCAATACAACCACTGAGTTTGTCGCGCAGCAGCATCAGCTTGTTGATGCGCTGATCCAGATCCTCACGCCACAGTGCCGACAAGCGTTCCCAGTCCTGTGCAGTGGGCGTGCGCCCGTTCGGCAAGGTCTGTAACGCTTCGCCAATCGTCGCCAGTGGAATCCCCAGGCGTTGTGCGATCTTGATCACCACCACGCGCCGCAACACATCCCGTGGGTAGCGCCGCTGGTTGCCGGCGTTGCGGTTGCTCTTGATCAACCCCTTGGACTCATAAAAGTGCAGCGCCGTAACCGCTACGCCACTGCGAGCGGCGAGTTGGCCGACGGTGAGTTCCTTGGTAAGCATAAAAACTCCGGATAAGCGCTTGACCTTGACTTAACTAGAGGTTTTACCCTGCGTGGCATCGAATCGCAAGATTCTGCCTACAGAGAGAGGGGAGTGTTCATGCAGGTATCAGAGAAAAATCGCAGCTTCACTCAGTTGATCGAGTTTCAGATCGAACCTCAGCAGCAATTTGCCCTGGTGGCGGCCTTGTCCACCCAGAGCGAACGCCTGGCCCAGGGCCATGGCGGCTTTATCAATGCCAGTGTGCAAGTCAGCGACGACGGGCGGCGGGTGCTCAATTACCTGCAATGGCGCTCGCGTGAGGACGGCGAGGCGGCGTTCAAGTGTTTTGAGCACGGCGAAGAAGACTTCTGGACGCTGATTCGCGCCCACCAGGCCACGGCGGTGACCTTCGGTTCATTCCAGGTGCTGCGCAGTTTCGAGCGCAGCCATGACAACGCGTTGCACTGCCGCCTAAATGGATAAGTGCAGCATGCGTTCGCCCTGCACGTTTTCGCCGGGGCGGCGTTTGTTCACCGCCAACTCGCCGATTTTGATCAAGCGCGTGCGCGTGACGTTGCGGCTCAGGCCCAGCAGGTTGGCGGTGTGCACCTGGTTGTAATGGCTGAAACGGTAGGCGGCGCGCAACAGCGCGTCTTCGACCTTTTCATGCAGGGCGCCGGCCTGTTCTTCGAAGAGCTTTTGAAAGGCGCGGGCCAGCAAGGCGTCGGCGCTGTTGTCGGTGCCGTGCTGGCTGTCGTCCTGGCGCTCGATGCGCATGTTCGACAGGCGCAGATCATCACGTTCGATCACGCCATTACGGCAGATCAGCAACGTGTGGTGAATCACGTTTTCCAGCTCGCGGATATTGCCCGGCCAGCTATAGCTTTTGAGCTTGTGCTCGGCCTCGCGGCTGATGGTGATCGGGCCGTAGCCCAGGCGCTGGCTGTAGGCTTCGATAAAATGCCGGGTCAGCGGCAGGATATCGCCGGGGCGCTCGCGCAGTGGGCTGAGTTCCAGGCTGACCACATCCAGGCGGTAGTAGAGGTCTTCGCGAAAATGCCCCGCGTTGATGGCTTTTTCCAGTTGCACATTGGTGGCGGCCAGTACACGCACATCAATCGGAATGCTCTTGCGCGAACCCAGGCGCACCACTTCACGTTCCTGTAGAACACGTAGCAACTTGACCTGGATCGCCATCGGCAAATCGCCGATCTCATCGAGGAACAAGGTGCCGCCGTCGGCCTCTTCGAACCAGCCGGCCTTGGCGCTGAGGGCGCCGGTAAACGCACCTTTTTCGTGCCCGAACAACTCGGCTTCCACCAGGGATTCGGAAAACGCGCCGCAGTTCACCGCCACAAAGGGCCGGTTGCGCCGCGCACTGAGGTTATGAATATGGCGCGCCACCAGCTCTTTGCCGGTGCCGGTCTCGCCGATGATCAGCACACTGGCTTCGCTGGGCGCCACTTGCTGGATATGGTCGAGCAACGCCTGGGATTTGGGGTCTTCGAAGACCTGGGCCGTGGCGCGAATCGAGGTCGCGAGGGCGGGCGAGGGCGGTAGGGTTAATAGCTGCATGGGCACCTCTCTCAGGAGTAGAACGTCGGGATCGGCAGGGACTGGTTCAACGCCCAGTCCCCCAGTTCGTGGAGTTTGTAATCCACCGGGTCGTGCAGGGTTTGCGTGCGCAAGTTGCGCCAATGGCGGTCCAGGCGCAGCGAGGCATGGGTCGAGCGCGCGCCGGTGACTTCAAACAGGCGGCTGCACAGGTCCAGGCCCTGGCGCGTGGCGGCGACTTTGGCGGTGGCGATGGCAATGGCCAGTTCGCCCCGTTGCTGTTCGCTCAAGCTGGCACCTTTGGCCCAGGCCTGGTCGAGCAATTCGCCAGCGCGTTCGACCAGCAGGCGCACGCCTTGCAGGGCCACCCAGAATTCGCCGTAGTGGTGCAGCACGTAAGGGTCTTGGCGCACATCGCCAGCCGAAGATTTGTGCCACGCACGGGTTTCGGTGAGGGTGTAATTGCGCGCTTCTTCAAAGGCGCCTTCGGCAATCCCGAGAAACATATACGTGAACGTTAACTGCGCGATCAGCGGGCGCAGGCAGGCGAAGGGCGTACTCAACGGGCCGGGATCCAGCAGCAATTCCGACTCTTCGACACGCACCCGTTCAAAGCTGGCGCTGCCGCTGTCGGTCTGGCGCTGGCCGATGTTGTTCCAGTCGTTGTGCAAGGTAATGCCGCTGCGCCCGCTGGGAATCGCAGCGATCAGCAGCTTGCCGCCGGCGCTTTCGTCCACGGCCGAGGCGATGAGCATTTCCGAATCGCTGGCGCCGGAGCAGAAGCTTTTCTTGCCGGAAAATTCGCGCCAGCCGCCGAAATCCTTGACCAGCGTGCGCGTGTCCAGCGGGTTGAGGGCATTGCCCCAGAACCAGTTTTTGCGCGCGGTCTGTTCGAACCACGGCTGCCATTGGTCCGGGCGCGCAAACAGGCGCACGGTGGCGAGCATCAGGTGGTGAAAGCCGAAGACATGGGCGATGGAGCTGTCGACCTTGGCGAACTCGCGCACGATGCCCAGGGTTTCACTCCACCGCGCGCCGAGGCCGCCGTATTGCGTGGGGATACTCAGAGCCAGCAGGCCGCTTTGGCGCAGCGCGTCCCGTTCGGCCTTGGGCGTGCCGCCGCGCTCATCGCGTTCAACGGCGGTGAGGGCGAACTCGGCGGCCAGCAGTTTGGCGGTCTGCAAAGGTGAAGGCAGGACGCTGTGGGGTTTGGCTGTCACACGGGGTTCCTCAATGTCGGTCTGGCAATCACGTTCAAACGGGGGAGCTGGCTTGCCGGCGATAGCATCACTGTGGTGCAACTGAAACACCGTGTCGTTTGCATCGCGGGCAAGCCCGGCTCCCACAGGAAAGCAGTGCCCACACGAAGTGGGTTTCAGTGCGCTCAGGCTTTAGTGTTCGGCAGCACATCATTGGCAATCATTTCGCCAAACGGCCCCGTGAGGTTGGTGATGCCGCGCCCGGCGAGGCTGGCGTAAGGTTCCGGCAACAGCGGGAACACCAGCTCGGCAAAGCGATAGGCTTCTTCCAGGTGCGGGTAGCCGGAGAAGATGAAGCTCTCGATGCCGAGGTCGGCGTATTCCTTGATGCGCTCGGCCACTTGCTGCGGGTTGCCCACCAACGCGGTGCCGGCACCGCCGCGTACCAGGCCGACACCGGCCCACAGGTTGGGGGCGATTTGCAGGTTGTCGCGGCGCCCGTCGTGCAACGCCGCCATGCGCCGCTGGCCTTCGGAATCAAAGCGCGAGAAGGATTTTTGCGCGGCAGCGATGGTTTCATCGCTGATGTGCTCGATCAGTTTGTCGGCGGCTTTCCAGGCGTCTTCTTCGGTTTCGCGCACGATGACATGCAGGCGAATGCCGAACTTGACGGTGCGCCCATGGCGCGCTGCGCGTTCACGCACGTCGGCAAGTTTTTGCGCAACGGCGGCGGGCGGCTCGCCCCAGGTCAGGTACACGTCGACCTGCTCGGCGGCCAGGTCGTGGGCAGCCTCCGACGAACCGCCGAAGTACAGCGGCGGATACGGCTTCTGCACCGGTGGGTAAAGCGCTTTGGCGTTCTGCACACGCAGGTGCTTGCCTTCAAAGTCCACCGACTCGCCCTGCAACACTCGGCGCCAGATCTGCAGGAATTCGTCGGAGACTTCGTAGCGCTCACTGTGGTCGAGGAAACTGCCGTCGCCACGGTTTTCGTCGGGGTCGCCACCGGTGACCACGTTGATCAGCAATCGGCCGTTGGACAGGCGGTCCAGAGTCGCGGCCATGCGCGCCGACACCGTGGGCGAAATAATCCCCGGGCGAATCGCTACCAGGTAACGCAGGCGTTCGGTCAGTGGCACCAGTGCTGAGGCGATTACCCAGGAATCTTCACACGAGCGCCCGGTAGGAATCAGCACGCCGAAATAACCGAGGCTGTCAGCCGCTTGCGCCACCTGCTTCAGATAATTGAGGGTGACCGGGCGCGCACCTTGGGTGGTGCCGAGGAAATGGCCGTCGCCATGTGTGGGCAGAAACCAGAAAACATCCATGACAAATCCTTAAGCGATTTTCAGCAGAGAAGGGGAGTGCGCGGCAAACAACGGCGCTGCGCGTTCTGCGGCCAGTTGAATGCGGGCTTTTAATAACTCGCTGGTTATTTGGTAGTCGGTGAAGTCAGCTTCGGTGGCGTACACGCCGATCGGCAGGGTCAAGGCCTGGAAGAAGCTGAACAGCGGGCGCAATTGGTGATCGAGCACCAGCGCATGGCGCTCGCTGCCGCCGGTGGCCGCGAGCAATACCGGAGTGTCGATCAAGGCGTTGAGGCCAACCAGGTCAAACAGGTGCTTGAGCAGGCCAGGATAAGAGCCGCGATACACCGGCGCGGCGACGATCAGCAGGTCGGCCTGTTCGATGGCCAACAGTTGCGCTTCGACCTCGGCCGGCAGTTCATCACGTGAGAGTGCGCCGCCCAAGGGCCGGGCAATGTCACCCAACTCGATCAGGGTGGTCTGGATCGGCAGCAACGTCGCCAGTTCGGCCAGCACGGCTTGGGTCAGCACCAAGGTGCGCGACGGGCGCCAGGTTCCGCCGGAGAGGGCAACGACATTCAGAGGACGGGACATGGACAGTTCCTTTTTCAACAGGGGTGGGTAGCAGGTGAGATGGAACGTGTTGAGCAAGAGCTGTACCAATGGCTGCGAGCCTTGATTGACGAGGGCTGCAGGCGTCCTGCTGAAAAAAGAAGCTGTTGCCTGTCAGCGGTTTTGTTGAATGGCTGTTGCCTGGGCAACAGTTGCGTGGCGAACAGTGTTGATTGCGCGCAGAGCCATTTATAGAAGGTTACGTTTATTCCGTAAACGAACGTATTTCCATATTTATAGATCGTAAATGAATATGAGCGGCCCCCTATCAAGCATGCCGGAACGGTTGATAGCGACTATCACGGCGGATGATTTTTCACTGCGCAAGGGCGGGAGTAGCCTGTGTTCATTGACTAAAAACCTCCTTCGCAGGGCCTTAACCATGAACCACTTCCTGGCTGTTTCCTTAATAGTTGTCAGCGCTGTCCTTGCCGGATGTGCGACCCATCCATCGCCTGAATCGCGTCCTTACACCGCCGAAGAAACCAGGCAGTTGGCCCTTGAAGCCTTGAGCCGTCGCGGCCTGTCGTTTGATGAATATCAACAGCAGCGCGCCGCGTTGACCGGTCAGCCACACAAGCCGTTCGGTTTCGACCACCAGGGCGAAATGAACGCCGAGCGCAGCGTGGTGATGCACGGTCGCCCCAGTTGAGCCGGCGCCAGGCGGCAAAAAGCCCGAGGATTCCCTTAAGGAAACTCGGGCTTTTTGTTTGCCATTGGGATACTTCAGCCTGTTAAGCTGAATTTCAGGAGCGTTCCTACGCACATTTACATAAAGTGGTCCTTCTTTTATGGCATCCGACGGGTTAAACCTGACGACCTCTGTTCCGGTCGATGCCCTCCCTGGGCGCTGTCCTGGGGAATACGCTCTGCGAGTCTTAACGTCATGAATAAACGTCCGTTGTATTTCGACTACGCCGCCACCACGCCGGTGGATGAGCGGGTCATTCAAGTGATGGTCGAGTGTCTGGGCTTCAATGCCAACTTCGGCAACCCTGCGTCCAGTTCCCATGCGTTCGGCCAGGCGGCCCGGCACACGGTCGAGCAGGCGCGGCGCCAAGTGGCCGAGCTGGTCGGTGCCCAGCCTGAGCAAATCGTCTGGACCTCCGGTGCCACAGAATCCAACAACCTGGCCATCAAAGGCGTGGCCCAGGCGCGAGGTGTGGCAGGTGGGCATATCATCACCAGCCAGATCGAACACAAGGCTACGCTGGACACGGCGCGGCAGTTGCAGGAAGCCGGCGTGGCCGTCACTTACCTGGTGCCGGACGCTGAAGGCTTGATCAGCCCCGAGGCAGTCAGTGAAGCCCTGCGCGACGACACCTTCCTGGTGTCGCTGATGCTGGTGAACAACGAGTTGGGCACCCTCAATGACATTCCTGCCATTGGTGCACGCGTACGTGAGCACGGCGCGCTGCTGCATGTGGATGCGGCGCAGGGCGCGGGCAAGGTCGCGATCAACCTGGCTGAATGGCCGGTGGACCTGATGTCGTTTTCGGCGCACAAGCTGTACGGCCCCAAAGGCATTGGCGCGCTGTATGTCGGCCCGCGTGCGCAGCAGAAGGTGCTGGCGCAGATTCACGGCGGCGGCCACGAAGGCGGGTTGCGCTCCGGTACCCTGGCGACTCATCAGATTGCCGGCATGGGCACTGCATTCGCCCTGGCGGCGCAGTCCTTTGCTGAAGAAAAAGCCGCTATCGTCGCGTTGCGTCAGCGCCTGCTCGATCAGCTGGAAACGATTGCCGGCGTGCGCCTCAATGGCAGCGCCACCCAGCGCATTCCCCATACACTGAGCCTCACGTTCTCCGAGGGTGAATTTAATTCCCAGGCCCTGAGCGCAGGTATCGCGTTTTCGGCCACCTCGGCGTGCAATTCGGCGAGTAATGCGCCGTCCCACGTGCTTCTGGCTTTGGGCCATGACGCACGCAGCGCCGGCAGGACCATTCGCTTGAGCCTGGGCCGGTTTACCACCGAGCAGGATATCGATGCCGCCGTGCAGTTGATCAAAGCCGCGTTGGCCAGTGCGCCGGCGTTCTGGGCGGTCTGATTTTTCAGTCACAACACATAACAATTATGAGTGCTTAGCAGGAGACATGATGAGTACGCAGCCTTTGACCCATGGAACGGTTCCCGAGCGCCTGGCGCATACCCGCGAACTGATGCGCCGCGAGGGGATCCATGCCCTGCTGGTGCCGTCGGCCGACCCGCATTTGTCCGAGTACTTGCCGGGTTACTGGCAGGGGCGGCAATGGCTGTCGGGTTTTTATGGCTCGGTAGGCACGTTGATTGTCACCGCGGATTTTGCCGGTGTGTGGGCCGACAGCCGTTACTGGGAGCAGGCCACCAAGGAACTCAAGGGCAGCGGCATCGAATTGGTGAAGCTGCAACCTGGCCAACCCGGCCCGCTGGAATGGCTGGCCGAGCAAACCCCGGAGGGTGGCGTGGTCGCAGTGGACGGCGCAGTAATGGCCGTGGCCTCGGCACGTACCTTGGGCGCCAAGCTGGCCGAGCGCGGCGCTCGCCTGCGTACCGATATCGACCTGTTGAATGAAGTCTGGCAAGACCGTCCGGCCTTGCCGAACCAGCCGATCTACCCACACCTGCCGCCGCAGGCGACCGTCAGCCGTGGCGACAAACTCGCGGCCCTGCGTGCCAGCTTGAAAGAGAAGGGCGCCGATTGGCACTTCATCGCGACCCTGGATGACATCGCCTGGCTGTTCAACCTGCGCGGCGGTGATGTGTCGTTCAACCCGGTGTTTGTGTCCTTTGCCTTGATCAATCAACAGCAGGCCACGTTGTTTGTGGCGCTGAGCAAGGTCGATGCCGAGCTGCGCGCGGTACTGGAGCGGGACGGCGTGACCCTGCGCGACTACAGCGAAGTGGCAGATGCGCTGCGTGCAGTTCCGGCGGGTGTCAGCCTGCAAGTTGATCCGGCACGCGTGACCACCGGTTTGCTGGAAAACCTCGATGCCGGTGTCAAGCTGGTCGAGGGCTTGAACCCGACCACGCTGGCCAAGTCGCGCAAAAGCCTGGCGGACGCCGAACATATCCGACAAGCCATGGAGCAGGACGGCGCAGCGCTGTGCGAATTCTTCGCCTGGCTGGACAGCGCGTTGGGCCGTGAGCGCATCACCGAACTGACGATCGACGAGCACTTGACCGCCGCGCGTACCCGTCGCCCCGATTATGTGTCGCTGAGCTTCAACACCATCGCGGCGTTCAACGCCAACGGTGCGATGCCCCATTACCACGCCACCGAAGAAGAGCATGCGTTGATCGAAGGCGATGGCCTGTTGCTGATCGACTCCGGCGGCCAGTACCTGGGCGGCACCACGGACATTACGCGGATGGTGCCGATCGGCACGCCGAGTGATGAGCAGAAGCGCGACTGCACGCGCGTGCTCAAGGGCGTGATTGCCTTGTCGCGTGCGCACTTCCCCAAGGGCATTCTCTCGCCATTGCTGGATGCCATCGCCCGTGCGCCGATCTGGGCCGAAGGCGTGGACTACGGCCACGGTACAGGTCATGGCGTAGGCTATTTCCTGAATGTGCATGAAGGCCCGCAGGTAATCGCCTACCAGGCCGTCGCGGCACCGCAGACGGCAATGCAGCCGGGGATGATTACTTCGATTGAGCCGGGCACTTATCGTCCGGGTCGCTGGGGCGTACGCATCGAGAACCTGGTGTTGAACCGCGAAGCGGGCAAGACCGAGTTTGGTGAGTTCCTCAAGTTTGAAACCTTGACCCTTTGCCCGATCGACACCCGTTGCCTGGAGCCGTCGTTGCTGACGGCGGATGAACGCGAGTGGTTTAACGCTTACCACGCCGAGGTGCGTGAACGCCTGAGCCCGCTGCTTAGCGGAGCAGCCCTGGAATGGCTGCAGGTGCGTACCGCCGCGATCTGATCGGTCGCAGCTCAGGCCTTGGCCAGGGCGTCGGCGAGACAGTTGTCGAACGCCTTGCCCCTGGCTGACTGGCGTCGATTGGGTGTCGACACCGCGTAATTCGCCGATACGCAACGTGACATGGACCCACACCGTTTCGACCGGCAACGGTAAGCGCCGCTTACGATTTGCTCGTAAGCGGCGCTCAAGGGCGCTTGGCGATCCAGTTTTAGCGGAGCGCTTCGCGCACAAACTCCAGACGGTCCTGACCGAAGAACAGGTCATTGCCTACAAACATACTGGGTGCACCAAATACCCCGCGCTGAACAGCCTGTTCGGTTTTGTCCTTGAGGGCGGCCTTGACCTTTTCATCGTTGGCCAGGTTCAGGACTTCCTCTGGGTCGAAACCCGCCTCACTCAACACAGCGGCCACGACGGCGGGGTCGCCCAGGTGGCGACCTTCGACCCAAAGGGCGCGAAACAGGCAATCGACGAAGGCCTGGAAGCGCTCGGGCTGGCGCATCTGGATACCCATGACGGCACGCATCAGCACCAGGGTATTGATCGGGAAGTGCGGGTTGAACTTGAGCGCCACGTTGTAGCGCTTGGCGTATCGCGCCAGGTCATTAAACATGTAACGCCCTTTGGCGGGCACAGTGATGGGGGAGGCGTTGCCGGTAGCTTTGAACACGCCACCCAGTAGCATGGGCTGATACACCAGTTGCGCGCCGGTCTCGGCACATAGCGCAGGCAATTGCGTAAAGGCCAGGTAAGTGGCGGGGCTGCCGAGGTCGAAAAAAAATTCCAGGGTTTTACTCATGGTCGATTCTCGCTAGTTATTGTTGTTCTTGATCAGGGGCGGTGCGTTTACCAGGGTTCATTCCAGGGGCGCAGGTCCAGTTCGAAGGTCCAGGCGTCGCGTGGTTGGGTATGCAGGTACCAATAGTTGTCGGCGATGTGTTCTGGGTTGAGGATACCGTCCTGGTCTTTTTGCGCATATTTGTGCGGGAAATTGTCGCGAATAAAGTCGGTGTCGATGGCGCCATCGACCACCACGTGGGCCACATGGATGTTCCGCGGGCCCAACTCCCGCGCCATGCTTTGCGCGAGCGCACGGATGCCGTGTTTGGCGCCGGCGAACGCAGCAAACCCTGCACCGCCACGCAGCCCGGCAGTGGCACCGGTGAACAGGATAGTGCCGCGTTCGCGCGTGACCATGCGCTTGGCGACTTCGCGGGCGTTCAGGAATCCGGAGAAGCAGGCCATCTCCCAAATTTTGAAATATTTGCGCGCGGTTTCTTCGAGGATGCTGCACGGCACGTTGGCGCCGATATTGAAAACGAAAGCTTCGATGGGCCCCAGTTGGGTTTCTATCTGTTCAACCAGCGCGATCACGTCGTCTTCTTTACGCGCATCACAGGCAAAACCGTGGGCTTCGCCGCCGGCGGCCTGGATGCTGTCGACCAGGGGCTGCAGCTTATCGGCACTGCGACGGGTGACGCAGGCTACATAGCCTTCGCGGGCAAAGCGCCGGGCAATGGCGCCACCGGTTGCATCACCGGCACCAACCACCAATACGATTTTCTTGTTGGGTGTCATGGGAACTCCGTTGCTCGAATGTCGAGCAGGAGTGTAGCCGCAGCAGGGCGTAGGGCATGTAAAGAGGAGGGAGCAGCCGGAAGAGGACTGCTCGGGCGGTCATTTACAGATGACGATCATGCTGCGGCTGGTATAGCCGGCAGGGTTGATACCGAAAGGATAGTCCCCTGGCTCTTCGGAGTTGTCACCGGATTTGGCGACAACCCGGTAGCCCTTGGCGCCGCAGGAGTTGGCTGCGCTGGTGTAGCACTGGTCCCAGGAGGAGGACAGGCCGGAACAATTGATGTGCATGCCTTTTTTGCCCCGTTTTACTTCTGTCTTGGTGGTCGCAGCACAGCCAGCAATACCCACGACCAGTAACAGTATCAAAATTCGTTTCATTACTATCCTTATAGCCGCGTCGCAAAAGGGCTCGATGCAGGCTTCACTCGCTCTCGATTGTAGCGTTCAGCAGTCCCTGTCGAAATTCTCCATGAAAGACATTCGTTTACGGCCTAAACATGGCCTAAATGAGCGGCAAATACCAGAGCTACCTGCGATGAGCGTCAATCAGCGGGCACCAATGGTTTGGATTCATTGCGCATCGTCAGTGTGGCTCCGACGGAGGCGAAGATAATGCAGGTGATTGCCAGCCATTGCGCGAGGGACAAGTGCTCCTGCAGGAAGAACAGGCCGGAGAGCGCACCGAATGCCGGCTCAATGCTCATCAAGGTGCCGAAGGTGCGAGCGGGCAGGCGAGTGAGCGCGACCATTTCCAGGGTATAAGGCAAGGCGGTGGAGAGGATGGCCACACCTATGGCAACGGGAATCAGCGAGGGCGTCAGCAGGGCGGCGCCGGCATGGACGATGCCGATCGGCGCCACGAACAAAGCGGCGATCATCACGCCCAGGGCGGCAGTTTGCACGCCGTTGTCGTTGCCGGCTTTTTGGCCAAACAGGATATAGAGCGCCCAGCAAACGCCGGCACCCAGTGCATAAGTGGCGCCAATCAAGTCGATACCACTGCTGGTTTCGCCGGTGGGGATCAATAACAGCAGGCCCGCGATCGCGAGGCCGATCCATACAAAGTCAACCGCCCGGCGCGAGGCATAGATAGCCACGGCGAGCGGGCCGGTGAATTCCAGCGCTACTGCGATGCCCAGGGGCACTGTGCGCAAAGACATATAGAAGAGAAAGTTCATGCCGCCCAACGCCATGCCGTAGACGATGACCGTGCGCAGGGACTTGGCCGTGAGTTTGGCGCGCCATGGGCGTAAAAGCAGCAGCATGATCACACTGGCGAAAATCAGCCGCAGAGTAGTAGTGCCCTGGGCGCCGACGATGGGGAACATGCTCTTGGCCAGCGAGGCGCCGGACTGGATGGAGGCCATGGCGATCAACAGCAGGCCGACCGGGAACAATGCCGAGGCCAGGCTGCGAGGTGGTGTGGTCATTGGGGCGGGTGTCCGAAGTCATGGTAAAGAAGCAGAGCGCCTATGATGCTTAACTGTCTGGCTTTGAGCAATATATTGCTCAGTTCGGCTTGCTGTGCTCTTTATATAGAAGGAGATGGGCATTTTGGGCTGTTTGATAGAAAACCTAAATTAAGTGTTGACGGTGTTTTATATCTGTCTATAATTCGCCCCACTTCCAGCGCAGTCGAAACTGAAAACTCCTTGGTAAACAAAGAGTTATGAGGTTTTCGGCAGCAGGTTGCTTCAGTTCATCGGAGCCAAAAGGGAGTTGAAAAAGAGGTGTTGACAGCAGCGTGTAACGCTGTAGAATTCGCCTCCCGCTAACGAGAGATCGTAAGCGCAAGTGGTTGAAGTTGTTGAAGAATTCTTCGAAAACTTCTGAAAATAATCACTTGACAGCAAATGAGGCTGCTGTAGAATGCGCGCCTCGGTTGAGACGAAAGATCTTAACCAACCGCTCTTTAACAACTGAATCAAGCAATTCGTGTGGGTGCTTGTGGAGTCAGACTGATAGTCAACAAGATTATCAGCATCACAAGTTACTCCGCGAGAAATCAAAGATGTAACCAACGATTGCTGAGCCAAGTTTAGGGTTTCTTAAAAACCCAAAGATGTTTGAACTGAAGAGTTTGATCATGGCTCAGATTGAACGCTGGCGGCAGGCCTAACACATGCAAGTCGAGCGGTAGAGAGAAGCTTGCTTCTCTTGAGAGCGGCGGACGGGTGAGTAAAGCCTAGGAATCTGCCTGGTAGTGGGGGATAACGTTCGGAAACGGACGCTAATACCGCATACGTCCTACGGGAGAAAGCAGGGGACCTTCGGGCCTTGCGCTATCAGATGAGCCTAGGTCGGATTAGCTAGTTGGTGAGGTAATGGCTCACCAAGGCGACGATCCGTAACTGGTCTGAGAGGATGATCAGTCACACTGGAACTGAGACACGGTCCAGACTCCTACGGGAGGCAGCAGTGGGGAATATTGGACAATGGGCGAAAGCCTGATCCAGCCATGCCGCGTGTGTGAAGAAGGTCTTCGGATTGTAAAGCACTTTAAGTTGGGAGGAAGGGCATTAACCTAATACGTTAGTGTTTTGACGTTACCGACAGAATAAGCACCGGCTAACTCTGTGCCAGCAGCCGCGGTAATACAGAGGGTGCAAGCGTTAATCGGAATTACTGGGCGTAAAGCGCGCGTAGGTGGTTTGTTAAGTTGGATGTGAAATCCCCGGGCTCAACCTGGGAACTGCATTCAAAACTGACTGACTAGAGT
>NZ_CVTT01000043.1:0-618 GCF_900006605.1 Pseudomonas sp. 58 R 3
CTTTGTTAGTCAAGGTTGCGGTGTAAGTGATGTCACCGCCTTCAACTACCGAGGCTTTATCTGCAGTCAGGGAAACCGTGGTGTTGTCGATCGAGTCAGTGATGGCTGTTTCAGCTGCTTTCGGATCGGTGACCAGGTTCTCAAAGTTGCCGCCTTCGGTCTTCGCGATGGTAGTGCTGACAGTCGAACCGTTGTTATAGACGTCGTTGGCTGGAGTGTTGAACACGGTCGAGCCGACGGTTTCACCGGCCTTGATCGTGATGGTTTGGCCGTTGCTCAACGTTACGGTAACGTCTGTTTGCGCCTTGTTAGTCAAGGTCGCGGTGTAAGTGATATCGCCGCCTTCAACTACCGACGCTTTATCAGCAGTCAGCGAAACCGTGGTGTTGTCGATCGAGTCGGTGATGGCTGTTTCAGCTGCCTTCGGATCGGTGACCAGGTTCTCGAAATTACCGCCTTCGGTTTTGGCGATGGTGGTGCTGACCGTGCTGCCGTTGTTATAGACGTCGTTGGCTGGAGTGTTGAACACGGTCGAGCCGACGGTTTCACCGGCCTTGATCGTGATGGTCTGGCCATTGCTCAACGTTACGGTGACGTCGGTTTGCGCCTTGTTAGTCA